>NZ_JACSGS010000025.1:0-28339 GCF_014334315.1 Aurantimonas sp. DM33-3
CCGCAGGTCCTGCAATGGCCGGCTTCGCCATCCGGACCAGCTTCGCCGGCCACGCCAGCCTTGGCGCAAAGGCCGCTCATGAACTAAGATTTGCCTTGGACCACCCGGTGGGGGCCGACCAAAACGGCGAGATTCCATTTCGGAAGGCGTACATCCGATCAATCGTTGATCGCATCGTCGTAAGCGACACGCAGGCGACACTGTCCGGTCTAAGAGGCGGGCTTAGAACGCTCGTGGCAACTCACAATGAAGGAGCGCAGACAGTGCCCACTGGTATTCAGGAATGGTGCACCCGACAGGATTCGAACCTGTGACCTCTGCCTTCGGAGGGCTAGGGTGTTGCATTCCCGGTATTCCCCGAATTCTCTCATGAATCAGATCTATCAGTGGGTTGTGCGGACTGTTAGGACTGCACTTCAGCGAGGGGCACCCTCCTTTTCTTGCAAATTCCCGCTACGGTGCTTACTGGGTGCTTACTGCTCGCCGCCCTGGAGCTCAACCAATGCCCGTGCAAAAGCTGACGAAGTCGCTTGTGGATCGAGCCATCCCAAACGGCAAGGATCTGTTCCTGTGGGATGCAGCGCCGAAAGGGTTCGGCCTGAAGGTTTCGGCATCGGGGGCGAAGACGTTTGTCGTCCAGTATCGCTTAGCGGGCGGCCGGGCTGGTCGAACGCGACGAATGACCATTGGAAAGTACGGCTCGCCCTGGACGGTCGAATCTGCTCGCAAAGAAGCGGCTAGAATCCTTGCTGACGTCGCCGGAGGTTCCGATCCAGCAGACAAGAGAGAGAACATCCGCGAGATGCCGTCCATTACAGTCCTCTGCGACCGATATCTGAGAGACGGTGTCGGAACGAAGAAGGACAGCACCCTATCGACCGACGTCGGCCGGATCGAACGACACATAAAGCCGCTTCTCGGTCGCAAAAAGGTTTCTGAACTTACTCGTAATGATGTCATGAAATTTCAGAATGACGTTGCCAGCGGGAAGACAGCTGTGGACGTCCGGACGGGGGTGCGAGGAAGAGCAATTGTGCGAGGAGGAAAAGGTACCGCAGCCCGTACAGTCGGGCTTTTGGGTGGAATTCTCGCATATGCGGTCGGATCGGGATTGATTCAGGAAAATCCGGTTCACGGGGTCAAGCGCTATAAAGACAAGCGCAACCACCGTTTTCTTTCGGAGACCGATATCGCCAAAATCGGCAATGCACTCACTTTTTTTGAAACCCAAAACAAGAACGCAAACGCGATCGCGATTGTGCGCCTTTTACTCTTCACCGGCGCAAGACGAGGCGAGATCGAGCGGCTTCGCTGGCGAGAGGTAGACCCCGAGACCCGATGTCTGCGATTGGAAGATTCGAAGACGGGGCAAAAAATCCTGCCGATTAGCGCAGGTGCTTCCGAGCTTTTGATACACCACGAAGCGCGGTTCGGCCGCCTTTCGGAATTTGTCTTCGCGTCTGCGGACTATGGTGGACATTATTCGGGGACGCCGAAATTTTGGAAGCACGTACGCTCTTACGCGGGGTTCCCCGAACTGCGCCTACATGACCTACGTCATTCATTCGCGAGTTTGGGACTCTCGCAAGGCAGGTCCCTTTCGGTTCTCGGAGCATTGCTGGGGCACCGGGACCATGGCACCACACAGCGATACGCCCACCTTTCGGAAGATCCTGTACGACTTGCAACTGAGGAGATCGGCACTGCCATCGCTCGCGCAATCGGAAAAAGTAAGCCAGGAAACGAAAAACGGTAATTTGGTAGTGTCGTTATTGGATCGAAGGCTTACCAGCGAGCGTCGCTATGGCCATTCGGCTGAATGAAACAATCGCTTCAGCATCGACCGTTCCCCCCGCGCCGATCAGCTTAAGTGCGCCTGCCCTCGTCGTGCGCCTGCCTTCGCCATCGTCTTCCCAATCAGCACCAAGGTCCAGGCCGTCGGTGGCCGAGGTGTCGCCATCGGAGTCCACCACATAGAACCAAAGTTCCAATTCCTGATCGCGCTCTTTAAGCTGGATGCATGTGACGAGTTGGTTGCCGCTTGGCAGATCGAATACGCCGTAAGTCGCGCGTTTGGTCCAAGCATTATCGACCGATGGGACAACGGACTCCTCGTGCGTATAATCACTATGACCGCCGAAATTGAGGAGCCGAGCCGACGACAACTCAGCCTCGACGGCGGCATTCCATGTCGCCGTCCAAATCTGTCGCAGAAGTCGCCAGAAATCGACGCGGACGCGCCGTGCGGCCAGGACAGCAAGCTCGAACTGTTCGACCTCCTCTAACGAAAGGTCCGGAGGAACTGCACCGTCGGTCGTCAAGACGTTGACGGCCGCACGATTGGATGCCTCGCTCCAATAGAACGCAACACTCTCAGGAATAACGATCACACGAACACTCCGCCAGAGGATAGGATGTAGCGCCAGACGTGCGCTCGGACGCGGGCAAACTCAGAATCGTCGTCTCCTGCGGCCGCCAAGACGTTCTCCCACCGCCGCATCAGTGCGAACCAGCGAACCGCCGCCCAGGACCGATGGCGCGATGTCGCCTTGTCGGCGTGAGCCGTCAGCAGAACGAGCGCTAGCGGCCCACTCTTGGCCCGGCGTTTGCCCTCTTCGCGGTAAGGCTTGAGCTGCCCCTCGCCGACCGTCGCCCCGAGCTTGGCTTCTATGACGACCACAGCCTGACGGCCGTCGGTCCCCACCGGCCATTCAAACATCAGGTCGATTCGCGGCGATGATCCCTTTTTGAACCCCACCCCGGCGGGACTAATAGCGGCGACCTTCAGCTTTCGGTCTGTTGTCCTAACCGCATGCTCGGCAGACACGTTGGGCCGGGTCTGGTCATCGAGGGCGTCGGCAATGGCCGGGCGGCGCGCGAGGTCTGCGATGACTCGTAGAAAGGACACGGCCCGCTCGGAACCACGCCGACCGCTGGACGGCCCCATAAGCACCGCCAGCTCGCGGGTCAGATCCGCCTCTCTGAGTTTGTAGCCGACGTCCATCGCCGGACTGAGGAAAGGGTGACCACGCCACGCCGGTCCGAAGGGGCCGCCACTCGTACCAAGGATGGGCACCATCTCGATTCCGTTCGTCAGTTGTCCGACATAAGGGGCGAGGAAGGCCGCGGCATCGCTGCTCCGGTGCAAAATAAGGGTGGCGGCGCAGCGAAGACGCCGCGCATCGGTTTCCGTCCAGACTGGAAAAAGTTGCGGGTTCGTCGCAATGCGGGTGAACGCTAAAACTGCGCTGTCACTGAGCAAGGAGCCGGATTCCCAAGCTAGAGAGGGCTAACCGGAATAAAACTACGGCACCGACGCACAAAGGCAATCAGTTATCCGTGCGACGCTCGGTGGTCTTGGGTTTTCCCTCGGAGGAAGACTCGGGCCATGCAGGCAAATGAGCTCAAGCGTCGATTTGGTCGGAAAGTCCAGGAACTCCGCGAAGCACGAGGGCTGACGCAGGAGCACCTTGCCGCACGGATCGGACGAAGTGTCGATACCGTCAGCAACATCGAGCGCGGTATGAACGCGACCCGTATTGAGATCGCTTATCTTCTCGCAGCGGAGCTTCACGTGCGGCTGTCCGATCTCTTCGATATTGAGGGCGCTTCGAAGAGCGCGGAGCCGATTCAACACCCTGCCTTGCAAGAAGTCGTGCGACTCCTTGAGACGCGAGATCCTGAGACGATCAAGGTTATCAAGAATTTGGTCGAGGTGGGCTTGAGGCTTGCCGATTCGCCATTGAAGGCACCGTCCTCTTGACGCCGCCTATTGCGCTTCGCGTATGCACCATAACCTTGGCTATCAAGGTGACGGATGAAAGTGCGCGGAAACGAAAAAGACGGCGTACGGCGACGGGCCTTCGACGCCGTAACCCGTATCGTTCTTCGCCTCGGACGACCTGACTTCCTCGACCATTTGCGTTCGGCGCTAGCCGAAAAGGGCGTCCTAGACGCCGTCGCCCACCGTGATTCCGTTGTCCTGTTCGACTGGCTCCTCGGGATCGCGCAGTTCCAAGGCATTTCGGATGCCAATGCCTTGGCCTTCACCAAGAAACACGGGCCGGTGGGGTGGGCCGACATCGAACGAACGCTCGCGCGAAACCCGGACTGTCATCGCCTGCGGAGTTACTGGCATCTGGACGGCTGCGGTTACCGGAAGACCGCGCAAACCTGTACCGAGCTGCAGCTTCTGCCGTCCTGCCCGCTGCCACGACACCCCCTCCGCAACGGCCGCCTCAGCCAAGGTGCCTACAGCCTGTTCCTGTTCATCCGCGATGTCTGTGACGGCGATCTCGTGAGCTGGCTCGACGAGCGGCTGGAGGCGGCCGACAATCCGGGGCACCCAGAGCGAGCAGCCCTGATGCGACGAGCTCTACTGGAGCCGATGGGGCATATATTCGGTGTGTCCAACAAGCTGCTATCGATGGCACTTGCAGATTTGCTTCTGGGCGGCGATCCCGCGAGGGAGCGATGGGTCGTGACGGGCGCGAGCATGATCGCGATCGACACTCTCGTTCACAACTTCCTGCACCGCACCGGGATCCTCCGGCGCTTCGAGGCCGAGCACCCCTATGGCCCCGGATGCTATGAGCCCGGTGGATGCGCCGACCTCATCGAGGAACTGGCCCAGCGGACCGATGCCCGCGATTTCAATCCGACGTTCCCCGTCGTCTTTCCGCGATTTGTGCAGTACGCGATCTGGCACTTTTGCGCGGCCGGTGGCCTGGACATCTGCAACGGCAACAAGATCAGCGATCAGCACCGGTGCCAAAGTATGGTCTGTCCAGCCCGGCAGGACTGCGATCGTGTCTCCCTTAAAACATAAGAATAGAACGCCCGAATGGCCGGTGCATAACATCTTCTTGAATTTAGGTAATCTTTACTGTATGATATCGTTGCTGGTCAGAACAACACATAAAACTCGGCATCGGGCCAAAGCGCACCAGAAAGACTACGAAGGACCTCGATGGCACAGCCACATCAAGGACGACACGCCCCGCCCAACCGGCCGCGAGCTGCGGTCCAACCCACGCCATCTGAACGTTTACCAAAAAGGGGCCTCTGGCCCCTTCTTCTTTGGGAGATACCCTCAATGAAAAACGCCAATGCAAAGCTTGCCCCAGCCACCAGTTCGGCCGTTCCGTCCATGATCGTGTTGGGGCGCGACGATGCCGGGAAAGCCCATGCGTCATGGTTTGACGCCGGCGAGGCGAAGCTCGCTGCCAAGGCTGCTGCCATGATGGGCATGAACGCACTTACTGTGGCCACTGACGAGCTCCGTGAGCTAGCGGCGGTGTTACCTCATGGCCGCGTTTTTGCTAGCGGACGGGCTTTTGTACCCTTCGTGCGAGCCTCCACCTACGACAAGCTCGCCGCGCACGTGCCGGAAGGAAAAACAGCGAAGCCGCTGCGGCTGGTCGGAGGTTCCGGAAAAGACGAGACGGCAAAAAGCCCGGGCCCCAAGCTGCCTGCGGGTGCCGTCGTGCGCGGCACCCTTCCCGAAGATTGGTCGAAGCTGGCCGTCGGACACAAGGTGCTCACTTCCTACGAGAAGGATAACGGCTGGTGGCCCGCCTACATCACGGAGGAAGCCGATGACGGCATGTTCGTTCTGCGCTGGGAAGACGAGGGTGATCCGACCCCGCTGATCCGCAAGCGCGAGGAGATCGGCCTGTTCCACCCCAACTTCGCGGGCAACTGAGATGGCGGCCGCAGCCGCTACGCTGACGGGCGAAGCAACCCGGGGCCACATCGACCGCGACAACGTCGTTCGTCGCCTGAACGACAGCTTCCGGCGAACCTTCGCCGGGGGCACCGTCATGCTCACGGCGGGCGTGCGTGAACTCGACGCACAGGGGCAGCGCACCGTTCTTGATGCCGTGCGTGCCTTCGACACTTTCGGGACCGACAACGATCCCTACGGCGAGCATGATTTCGGTGCGGTCGAGCACGGCGGTCATCGGTATTTCTGGAAGATCGACTATTATGATCGCGACCTGACCCACGGCTCGCCCGATCCCGCCGACCCAACGGTGACGTCCAGGGTTTTGACGATCATGCGGGCCGACGAGTACTGACGGTCGAGCGCGCAAGTGCGCCTCACATCGCCATAGCGCCCCGCTGACGAGGCTTCCGCCTCAGTGTGGCACCCAACCCCATCGCTTTCGCTCCGACGCCAGCCGGGGCGCTTTTGGGCCCCCGCCTCGGCGGCGCAAATACGCCGGCTGCCAAGACGCCGAGCACGTTGGCCGCCGCTGCGCTATTGATGGAGCATCAGCATGGAAAACGGGAAGACGCCGATGGCAGCGGGGGACCTGATCGAGTTGGATCAAATCGTGTTTCTGGACATTGAGGCTTCGGGCCTTGGCCCTGACAGTTACCCAACTGAGATTGGCTGGGCTTTTGCAACTGGCGCGTCTGGAGGCTTTCTGATCCGACCGGCTTCGGATTGGTCGGCCGACGCGTGGGACCCGCTGGCTGAAGAACTCCATGGAATCAGCCATGAAGAACTCATGACGAACGGGATCACCCCATGGGATGCCGCCCTTCGGATCAACGCAGTCCTCGCGCCGGACGGCGCACCGCTGACGGTCGTCTCCGATGCTGCTGAGATGGACTCGTTCTGGCTTGACCGGTTGTTCGAGGAGGGCCCCTCATCGCGCGAGTTCCAGGTTCGCGATATCGAGTGGCTTCGCGGCATTCTGCCGGGCAAGCACGCCGACGATGCCAATCCCATTGATGACCAGCGTGCTCACCGGGCCGAAGCGGATGCGCTGCTGCTGGCACGTAACTGGAGATAGGAAAGCTTGATATCGGCTTCTGTCATGAAGGAATCCGCCCGCCAGCGAGGCCGGGATATTTAACACCGTCCGTGCCAAGATGGACGGCATAGGGGACCCCCCGACGCGCTAACGGCGGTATCGCGCGCAGGGCCAACGAAGCCGCGCAAAACTCGCGAGTATATTACTATGGCTTGAGGGCCCATCCATCATGAGCCTAGTAGTAAGGCGGGCGGACAAGTCGGTGTCGCGGCCCCTTCATCCGTCCAGACCCAATTTGTTGGCTGATAGATGCTGCAGGCTCTGCCGTAGGTCTTCCTGCCACCCGTCAGATGCGGAGTTCGAAGCCTCAATTTGATGGCGATCTATGCAGACGCAAGAGCCCCCGAGTGAATTAGCCATTGAGAGGCTACCTAAACGGATCGTGCCATCAATAGAGTTCGCGCGGGTTTCGAAAGAAACCTTTCATTATTCCGCGCTAGGGTGCGAACCAATCTGATCGACGTCTCGGTCTGCCTCTTGCAACAGGTTGACGCTTGCCCTCGGCTTTCTCTCAATCATTGCGGGTAATGGTTAAGGCTGCGTTCGCTTCGAAGAGCGGAGCGACTGCGATAGAATTCGCTTTAATCGCGCCGATTCTACTCACGCTGATCATGGGAATAATTGAGACTGGACTGGTCTTCGCAGCAGATATTCTGCTCAAGAATGCAACCCATACAGCGGCCCGCACCGGCAGAACCGGTTTCGTTGCAGCCGATAGCACTCGGGAAGCTACGGTCATAACGATAATCAAACGCCAAGCTGACCTGTTGATGGATCCAGCGAAACTGACGATTTCGAGCAAAGCTTATGCAGAATTCGCGGGTGTCCGAACGCCAGAGCCCTTCATCGACGCCAACGGAAATGGAAAGCGTGATGACGGAGAAAACTACACGGACGTAAACGGCAACGGGAAATACGACCTGGACCGCGGGAAATCCGGGCTAGGGGGTGCCAGCCAAGTGGTCCTTTACACGGTAACGTACCCTTGGTCGTTTTTCACACCCATGATCGGTAACCTGCTGACAAGGGACGGGGTGCTGATGTTAAGGGCTACGGCAGTGGTCCAGAATGAGCCGTATTAGATGGCATGTCTCACCCGCCTCACCGACACCCTTGCGAAGAAGCTTCGCCAACTTTGGGCAGACCGAGGCGCTGTGGCGGCCGTTGAATTAGCTCTGGCGATGCCGATGCTCGTTCTCCTTTTTCTCGGATCTGCAGAAATGGCGAACCTTTTGTCGGTTCATTACCGCGCTGCGCAAATGGCAAGCACCGTCACCGATGCGGTAGCTCGCTACCAAAGCATTACGGGTGCCGATATCGCGAGTTTGTTTGCCGCCTCCTCGCACGTGATGGGTTCCGACGACTTCGCTCAAAAAGGGTACGTGATACTGTCATCAGTCACAACGGCTGCTGCGAAGAATACGGCTAAGGTATCGTGGCAGTGTAGCGGCGGCGGTTCGAGATCACGAGCTAGCGGTCTTGGTGAAGTGGGTGAAACAGTTTCGTTGCCAGGCGGATTAACAATTGACGCAAATGATAACGTCGTTGTTGCGGAGGTATACTACCAATACGTGCCGGTCTTTGACATGCTTCCAATCGGTGAGGAAATCTACAAGACGGCGGTGTTCCGGCCCAGGCTTGGCGCCCTGACATCCGCAGCAGGATGTTAGGCGTTCATGCGCTATCCCCAAAGGCTCAGATCACGCCTCCTAGCTGGATTAATCCGCAACCGATCGGGTAGCGTGTTGCCAATCGTGGCTCTGTGTGGGCTTGTGATTATTGGAGTAGCAGGGTTCGCTATCGACGCAGGCCGATTAGCGCTTATGCACTCCATGCTGCAATCATCGATCGACGCTGCCGGTCTCTCTTCAGCGGCCAAGATGACGACGGCCGCGGTTGATGACGAGATAGAAAAGTTCATCAACGCCAATTTCTCCTCGGCGTATGTGGGCGCTAAGGTCACCTCGCATTCGTCGCAGCTCAGCGCGGACGAAAAGACGCTGCAGATTACTGCGACCGCTGAGGCGCCCACCGTCTTCATGCGCCTCTTCGGTATCAAGACTATCACGACAAGCGCTCTGACCGACGTGACCCGCGCCACCGGCGGTCTTGAGCTCGCTTTAGTCCTCGATGTCACTGGGTCCATGTCATCGTCCAACAAGATCGGTAGCTTAAAGTCTGCTGCGAAAGACCTCCTGCAAATTGTGTTCGGCGGCGAGAACTCTGTTGAGCATCTTCACGTCGGCATTGTGCCGTTTACGCAAACGGTGAACGTAGGATCGTCGCGAACTGGTTGGCTGACGGGTGGTGTCCCGAGCAACTGGTCCGGCTGTGTTGAGATGCGCAGCAACGGCCTCGACACATCGGACAAGTCGATCAGCGCTGCCCGATTTGTTGCGCTGAAGTCGGGGGCCTGTCCGCCCGGGATTACGCCGCTAACGTCGAGCAAGCAGAAGCTGATCAGCGCTATCGACAAGCTCACTCCGGACGGCGGCACGAACGTCAACGTGGGAGCCGTCTGGGGATGGAGGCTCTTATCGCCCCAATGGCGAGGCCTATGGGGCGGCGATATGGGGCTGAAGTTGCCGCTGGATTACGATGCTGATGGTATGAGCAAAGCCGCGGTCATTATGACGGATGGTAAGAATGAGATCAGTAGCGGCTCAGCCTACGGGGAAATTTCCTGCAAGCGTAGCTGGTTTTTTCTGTGCTTGGAGTATGGCTACGATAACCGTCTAGGCGTCTCAGCAAACACCGAAAACAATGCCAGGAACTTGGCAAACGAAGAGCTCGATCAGCGCCTTACCAAAGTCTGCACGGCAATGAAAAATGCTGGCATTGTGGTTTATACTGTCGCGCTCGGCAGCCCTGGGGCCGAAATTGAAGAACGAATGAGGGCTTGCGCCACGCAGAATGCCTTCTTCTTCAATTCACCCACCGGTGCGGAACTTAGAACGGCCTTTGCAAAAATTGGGGACTCGCTGTCTAATCTCCGGATAAGTCGATAAGAGTTTGATGCAAGGGCAAGTGCCGTATAGGCTATTACATGTTTGGAGTGGAACGAATTCAGGTAATATTCGCGGCAACAACTTGGATCGTTCCAATCCTCTCGGCAATTACCGCCGCTCGTGGACCTTCGCTGGCTCGCAGCGCGGCGCCGATCGTTGTGCCTTCATGCTGACGGTGATCGCCACCGCCAAGCTTAACGATGTCGATCCGCAGGCCTGGCTCGCCGACGTCCTCGCGCGCATTGCCGACATGCCCCAAAGCCGGCTGCCTGAACTCCTGCCATGGAATTGGGCCGCGGCACCCCATCAGGATCAAGCCGTAGCTGCCTGACTGCGGCCTACGCCGGATGCGTACACTTGGTTCGCCCTTCCCTTACGAGATTGAGAAATGTTAGAGTACGCTGCAGTTATGTAAAGCAATCCAGTTGATGCCTTGCCCAGCGCGGGCGGCAGTTATGCGACTTGCCGATGGGGTGAGGTGTTCTCCCACGTCGCGCGGCGCACCCCTGGCCTTCTTCGACTTCCCAGCGGAACATTGGGCCACCTGCGGACCTCGACCCCCCATCGAGAGCGTCTTTGCCACTGTCCGGACGATATGTGTCGGCTGTCCCCAGTCGCACGTGCCACGGACAAAGACTGCCTCTGGTGGGCTTGCCCCAATAATAGAAGCCAGCCCCGGAAGGCTCCGTTTCAGTCGCGGAATTTGGCCTCAAGGGCTCGAGCCGTCTCCCGGCCCACCGTGGTGACCTCATAGGGCGCGTGCAATTCGCCGTCCGTCTTCCGGACGAGCTCTTTGCGTTTCAGGTACTGCATCAAAGCGTTCATAGAGATGCGCGGGATCTCAAGTTCCTGGGCGATACTGCGCGTTCGAGCTGGCCCATGCTGGGCGAGGTGCTCCAGCACTTGCCGCACACGATCTGATCTAACCGGCAATGCAGGCAGGTCCGCTATTCGGGCAGCGGAATTGCGTTGTTCGTGTTCGCATCCTGCTGACGTCAACTGATACAGGGAGGCATCGCGGGATCGGCCTTCAATCTCGACAAGGCCCTTTTCAACAAGGGATTCGATCACAGACGCTGTCTCTGCCGGTGGCTTGTGAGTCGCGCCCGCGATCTTCGAAATCGTCGTGCCGGCCGTTTCTGGGAATACCGAAAGCACCGCCTCCTCTGACGCACGGAGCAAGAGAGATGGATCGTCAGTGCGGGCCAATATGTGCAGCGGGCGGGCGGGGTCGCCGATGCGGATCAGACCCAGTGCCGACAAGCGCACCGCCAGCTGATGGATACGCTGGGGACTTAGGCCGAGTTCCTCGGCAAGGTCTGTTCCCCGCCGTGGGCGTCCGAGAAGATCTAAGAGACGTTGGCCTGATGGGCCGGGCCTTCTACTTGTACGGCGTCGCCGGCCTCGCTGCCGTTTGCTATCCAGAGTAACTACCAACGCGACGTCAGGTCCATGCGGCGCAAGAGACAATCTTCGACGACGCTTCTCGATCAATCCTGCGGACGTAAGGCGGCCAAGGGCGGCCTCGGTCTGATCAAGATCAAGCTGAGCGCGCAAGGCAACACCGGTCTTCGTATCGGCCCCGCTGCGGATCGCTTCGAGGCATGCCGCCTCCGGCTCACTCAGATGTACAGGATCGGGAAGGATCAGAGACATAGCCAGAATCTGCCTCACCGGCGCAGCTATCGCAAGGCCGCGGCTCCCATCAGTGGCTCGTGATCAGACGGTCACACTTCCTCATGCCGAGGCTTTGTCGTTCAGTATCCGGTAGACCTGCATCCGTGAACACCCAATGGCGGCTGCGACGGCCGTAGCGCCCATGCCAGTCGCGCTGAGCGCCTTCACGCGGTCCCGATCGAGCCGCTGCTTGCCGCCCTTGTAGACGCCCTCCGCCTTCGCTCGTTCGATGCCTTCGCGCTGGCGTTCTTTGATGAAACGCCTCTCCATGGTAGCGACCATTCCCAACACCGTCAGGATAACGTGCCCCATTTCGCCGCGCGTCGAGACGTGGGGATCGAGCACGGTAACGAACGCGCCGCGTGCCTCGCATTCGTGAATGAGGTTCAGCACGTCGCGCGTGTCGCGGCCAAGCCGGTCGAGGCGCGTCACCATGAGTTCATCGTCTGCGCGAAGGAATTCGATTATGGTTGCCAGTTCGGTTCGGCCCTCGCGGCTGCTGCCCGATACCTTCTCTGAACGTATGATATTGCACCCTTCCGCCTTCAGTCTAGCGAGCTGCAAGCGAAGGTCTTGATCGATGGTGCTGACGCGAGCGTAACCGATGCGGGCCATATGTGTGTGTCACCTCAAGGTTTAGGCTTGAGGCTAACGTGTCACAAATAGTCGAAGTCAAGGACGATGTGGCAAATATCTAAATAGCCAAAGCTGTTCGGCTCGCGCGCACGATCGTCGTATACCTTGATGTTTCGGATCGCATCCCGCAGGTTTATGTCAAAGCGACGTAGAGATAAACTAGGCGCACATGCATCAAATTGTGGACACAGGCTACCTATTGGACATATTAGACGAGGACGCAGATGCAATACCGTGCTTGCAGAGCGTTATGAACGCGCATCGATCGGAGCACGGCAATATTGAGACTCCTTTCCAGCGGCTCGTATAAATTTACATCCGAAATTTAGCATACAAACCTCTACAGCTCGCCGGCCTGAACCCAAATATCATCTGTGCTACTTTGCAATTCATCGAGCAATTTCTGCATTCTTTTCGTATGGGCGCGGACGGGCGAATAAACCATCCCATCATCCCCCTTGAATGAGGTAAGCAGCCCCTCTCGCTCGAGAAGATTCAGTATCTTACGCGAACTGTTCCGAGTAGCTGGACTTCCCAGGCCTCGGAGCAATGCCTCCTCTTTTCTCCCACTACCTTTCTGAAAGAATGTCTTCCGAATCACGGTGGCCAGCACTTCGTGCGCAGGCTTAAGGCCAATACGTCTAATTCTTGAGACACTAGCAACGGAGTCGTACGCTTCTGCCTCAAGATCTTTGATCCAGTATGGCAGGCCCGCTGGTGAGGTGATCCCTATTACACGCGGCGTAATACAGTTCACTATTTCGACTTTCTTATTATCGAGCGCAGGTAGAACTAATTCACCGACGTACGTATCAGCAATGCGGATATTCGATATCTCGCGTTCACGTAGGTTAAGAACCATGAACGTACCGTCATCAACGGAAAGCCCCTCGAAATCGAATGTCACTGTATTTTTCCTCGTGAGCGCACCAATCAAATCGCAGGATAAAGTTCTATTACCTCCTTTAAGCGCTTGCCTGGCGAAATCCAACTTCGATTGATCATTGAGAGAAGCGTCGCGTGCGAGGACTCGTTGCCCAAGGTCGTCTAAGGGATTAGTCCAAACGGAACCGCAGACCGCTGCCAATTCGTCCGGCGGGCCGAGACAACATCGTACAACATCCTTCGCTCGCAGACCGTCCAATATATAGATATCTACAAACTGTCTGTCGTTACTCCCTGAGCTCACCCGGCCGAGGGTCGGCAATCGCTGTAGCATCACCGAAGCTTCCTCAACCGGAACGGCACCAGTCGCAGACTCAAATGCGTGCTGTAGCTCCGAGAGAGAGATAGGTCCGATATTGGCAGACTTCGTCCGCGTAAGGCGAGATAAATAGATAAATATAGAATGTATGGTCGAACTATCGAAAGAAGGGTGGATGCGGGCGTCGCGCTCACAAAGTACTGTTATGAAATGGTTCCAGAATTTGACTTCATCACCTTCGTCGTCGAACATGGCGAGGAACTGGTCGTCGGCCAAATCCGTGATTGTCTGGCAGATCAAAGGTCTCCTCGGAAGCCACTCAGGGACGTCCAGCTCGATGTCCCTTTTCTGGAAATATTCAAGCAATTCCGTATCGCTGAACTCGTCTTTGCAGCGGAGGACGATCGTTGCGCCGGAGTCCATACCTAAAGCTGAAAACATCTCTTCAGAGCTAGGGAAATAGTGCTCACGCCCTGTGACAAGGACGCCACCTTTGCATGCCGAAACGGTATCCTTAACGGCTAGCAGCGACTTCGCTCTGATTTGCCGGAGTTTCTGAACATCGTTGCTCCAAGCCTGCGACCCAATCTCGTCGAATCCATCCAAAAGTACCGCAACAGAGCCCACGTGAAACGCACGAACAACCGAGGTTTCTAGAGTATCAAGCCCTAAGTCGGATACGTGTCGGCGAAGAAGTTCACTGCTTCTCTGCAATCCCCATGAACTTCGCAGGTCGACCGCGTACGGATAGCAGAAATTTTCCGCGGCACCCTCTGAAAGGACGCGAAAGACGTCCTGAATGCAACGACTTTTGCCGGTTCCATACTCCCCTAAGAGGATGATCTTTTTCCCCTCTGAAAGCCACTTGGCAATGTCGGTTGAATTCACCTCTTTCTTCTGGCCTTCGGCGACATAGTTGACGCCGACGTAATCGGTTGTATCGATTTCACCGGTGAGCGGGTTAATTGCGCTACCGAACGGGGCATTGATTCTGGCGACTCGATATTCTTCGAAATCGAAAAACATTCGGGAAAAGGCGTCAATCGAGAGAACACGAATATTATGCGGCTCGCCTGCCTCTTTCATTGCTGGCGTGATATTGCCATTCACCACGCAGAAGCAGCGCGCCATCACGCCATT
Source organism: Aurantimonas sp. DM33-3 (assembly GCF_014334315.1). NCBI lineage: Bacteria > Pseudomonadati > Pseudomonadota > Alphaproteobacteria > Hyphomicrobiales > Aurantimonadaceae > Aurantimonas > Aurantimonas sp. DM33-3. The sequence goes on from NZ_JACSGS010000025.1 coordinate 14,490, forward strand.
CTGGAATGCCGCGGACTTGGCGGTTTGTAACTTGACGACGTCTTCGCGGACTTTTGCCAAGGTCCTGTTTTCAGTTATTTCCACGAAAACTTCGATTTCGGGATCAAGAACCACGACACCGTCTAAATTTACCCCACCGACGCGCTTCGGCGTACAGGGGCGTTTCCAAATGTATTGCGCGGTCTCTCTCACTCTATCTTCGAACTGCGCCCAGTGGCGGCGGTTCGGCAGCGATGCCCGTCACTTTGCGTGACCATCGTTACACGTGGTGGGAACTCGCAAAGGATGCAGACGGGTGGCGGCTTCAACCAAACCCTGTTCCGGTCGAACATTTCGACGCAGTGTCTCTAAGCGCCTACGTCAAGTGGTTCTATGTGGTCAGTCGGAGATTCGTCGTGGCGGCGGAGATGGACGAATTCTCGCTGCGATATGTTCATCCCATCGACGGTTTGCTGCCGGGACGTGTTCCTCAGGGTGTAGTCTCCGCGCAAGAGAGGATGGTGACAAATCTGGGACGCGCCCACGCGCCAGGATCAACCCAGTTCGATGAACCAGTCTGGATCGGGGTTGAGGAAGCCGCATTTCGCCGATGGCTAAACTCGCCAAAATTCTCGGCCGATGATGAGGCCGAAGGGGAAAAGCGCCCGCCTGCTATCGGACACTTGCGGCGTGCCGCGCAAGCAGCCGCGGAGCTGGCGAAAGAGGACGATTTTCCTGTTACCTCTGAATGGCTATGGGACATAGTCAGCACTGAGCAGCCAAGCGTATCACGCAATCTGTTCGACACGGAGATCTGGAAAAAACTGCAGAATGCTCCGCGCCAAAAGGGTCCGCCCAGCCAAGAAAAACGAAGGGCACGCGATAGCGCGAGGGAGAGAGCCTTGGCGCGGTTTCGAGCGGCATTCATCGGCAATTCTGAATAACCTCCGAGCTAACCCCTTAGTGAATTTGGGGCCTCCCAATATCGCGGTGCGCCTATAATCGCGATCTTCCTCCTGTCCCCAACGGCTCAGCCCGAGCCCGACAGAAAGGAAGACAGCATGAACGCTTCCCCGCCTCCCTCGACGTTGATGACCGAGCAAGAAGTCGCGGATCGCCAGAAGAGATCGATCAAGACTCTGCAGAATCAGCGCGTCACCGGTTTCGGCATTCCGTTCCTGAAACTTGGTCGCTGCGTGCGCTACCGCCTTGCCGACGTCGAAGCTTGGGAAGAAGCCCAGCGCAGGCAGTCCACGAGCGAACTGGCCTAAGCGGCCGCACTCACCCCCCCCTCACCAATTAGCCCCTGTCACCGGCGCTTGCGAGCGCGGGAACCCTTGCGCTCGTCCGGTCGGAATAGGGAAAAAGCGGAAAGAAGGTCATCATGGTCAACACCAGAACCAAACCGACGAAAGGCAACACCCGGCCGCCCGGATTCGAAACCAAAGGCGATGCCGCGGCCGCCCGCGACAGCTTAGTCCGTCTGCTGGCCTCGGCAGACGGCAACGACGCTCAGGCACTGGCCCGCAAGCTCCTCGGTTGCCGGAAAGAAGATCGCTGCGGATCTAATGGTTGCCCCGTTTGTAACCGCCGGCTCCGCCTCCGGCTGGATCGGCAGATGAAGCGGTCCCTGCGCGGTCGGGCCTTTGAAGTCGCCGCCATCACATTGATCCCCGCCGATTTCCGCGTCGAAGTCGGCGAGCTCTCGGCCTTTAATCTCGTCCGCTGGGTTGCGAGCCGGAAACGTGCGCTGGAACGGGCACTTCCTCCGGAAGCCCTGTTCATTGGCGGCGTCGATATCTCCCTGAATACCTTTGAGAACCGAGATCCTCATTGGTGCATCCATATTCATGGCTTCGTCATCGCCCCGATGGGATGGGGGTTGCACAATCGGGCTAAGCTGCGGCGTCTTCGCGCCGAAATCGACCGGCGGTGCCGCCCCATCCAAGCGGCCGACCGGGTGGCTCGGGAACGCCCCCTTCGGGTTGGGACCCGCAACATCCACGACTTCCACGATAAGCTTCTCTACGGCCACAAGTCCGGCTTCTATTGTCGTTCGCGATATGTCGAAGTGAAGCGGAAGAGCGGCAAACGTTCTACGAACGCGTTCGCTCAGCGGCTTCCGAATTCGACCCGTGTCGAGCTGGCGATCTTCCTCGATCATTATCCGTTGGGTTCTCGGGTGATTTTGATTGGGATGCGGCGTCGGGGCCGGTTCGACCGGTTCGCCCTGACGCTTCAGCGCGACTTGCCAGTCGTCACGAAACGGGGGGCGTTGGGGTCGGAGTCGGCCGAATCCCCCTGTTGAGCCTGCTGTGAGGCTCGTTGAAGGCTACGGCGGGCATTCGGGGTTGGGCAGTTGACAACACTGCACGGCACACCGTGATGCCCGCCTCCAAAAAACTTAACATCGCGACGACCAAGGTGGGAAAGGTGGGAAAGCTACCTCCCCATCATGCTCGTCTCACTTCCCAGTAGGAGAGAACGAATGTCCGGAACTCTGGAAAACAGCCAGTCGGCGGGTGCGAGCGGCACTAAGATTGTGCGCGCCGTGATCGATCAATTCCGCAACCGGCACTATGCATTGGCGTGCGACAATGACCCGGTATGGGTGCAATTGGCAGACATCAATAAGTTCGATAATCAGCTCGTTGAGCGCTTGGGCCGCCATGGCATAATCGCCGTGACGACAACTCGTAAGAATGAAATCAAGAAGCAGGTGGAAAGTTGGGATTCATTCGATGAGGGCCTCGTCGCGACCCATCCGGGCTACATAGCCGACGATATTTACATCTGCGGCGATGGCGAGGTTTTGCGCATTGGCGGTGACGAACGTGAAGTTATTGTCGCGTTTGAACCCGATATTCGCTTTAGTCCAGTCGGCGACCTTTCAGGCTGGCAGAGCGAACTGGACCTTGTTATCGCGGGCAACGCGACTGCCTCCTTCTTGCTCGCCTTTGCGTTCGCGTCCTTGCTTCTCCGGTTCGCACCCTCATCCATGCACAACCCGTACATCGAGCTGGTCGGGCCGGCAGAGTGCGGCAAGACATCCTTCGCCGTTCTTGCATGCTCCGTGTTTGCAGGTGGGCGGGACCAGATTGGCGGGGCGGATTCGTGGAATGTGACGGCAGCCGGTCTCAACCAAGTCGGTGAATGGTATTCTGACGCCTTGCAGGTTTTGGATGAGCAGAACGAACAGGACTCTGCAGTTAAGGTGGACTCTGCGCAAACCTTCAAAGGCGCGAGCGGCAGCCGCCGTCGTCGTTTCAACGAGCTCAATCCAGGTCCAGCGTTCCGGATGGGAACCCTCAGCACGAGCAACGATCCCTTCTCAGGACTCGGGAAGCCGGGCACCGAGATTGCGAGGGCCGCAGCAACAAGGCGGCTGGCAATAATCTACAATGATAAGATTCTTCAGAGTGCCCCCAACGGCTTCGACACCACGGCGAAGGCAATGTCCGCCTTGCGGGAGGCGATAGACCGCAATCATGGCGTAGCGTCACGAGCCTTTGTCCGCGAGGTTATCAAAATAGCCAGCGCCGATTTGAGCGCATGGAAGGACCTGATCGCAGAGGGAATCCACGAGTTTGAGGGGAGCCGCGTTGCCGCAAAATTAAGCTCCGACCGTATCCGGAAGGTGTTCGGTTTGGTTAGGGTCGCAGGGCAGCTTGCACGTGAATGGCGCATCCTACCAGTGGCAGCGATGCCCATTGACGATGCCATCGCGAGAATCGTGCCGCTCGTAATGAGAACTGATTCAACGTCCTCTACCGATCCTGCTGGGGAGGCAGCCGTCAATCGGCTTGATGACCTGATCGACCATGTAAGGCAGTACACGACGCTGTTCGTGAAAACCGAGCATGGTTTGCGCTGTAGGCGGATTCCGATGCCTCGCAAGGGCAGGGCATTTTCTGAACTATCTGACGGCACCGAGATAACCGAACAAGATGGCCATGGTACAATGTACCTTCGTCCCGTGATCGTTCGCGACTATTTCGGCCCCGAACATCTCAGCATCCTCCGCGAACTTCGCGACAACGGCCGTCTTCGGGTTGAAAGAGGAAAGCAGCCGAAGCTGCTGGTCAAGGCACCTGTCGATTCCGATCTAAAAGGGCGCGTTTACGCCTTTCTCACTCAATAACAGAGCGGCCGATTTACCTGCCAGTCGCTGGCGGCACGGGAGGCGTTTATGATCCCCGCCCATTCCAGTTTTTGCGCTTTGGGCAATTCCCGGACCGTCCAGCGGGCGGGTGGCTCACGCTCATATCAGTCACCGATGCTCAAGCTCTGATCATTTGATAGTTCTCCAGAACCCACACCGATACCACCGGGCGTGCTTACCCGGTGCTTACTTGCCTGTAGTCGGAGCAGGCGTCCAGGTCCGCAAGTGACTGAGTTAATTGGTGCACCCGACAGGATTCGAACCTGTGACCTCTGCCTTCGGAGGGCAGCGCTCTATCCAGCTGAGCTACGGGTGCCCGGGTCGCGGGCGGGATCCGGCGAACGGATCGGCATGACCGAAATCTCCCTAACCGATCCGGGGGCGCACGGCAAGAAGCGATGGCGTGCTGGTGGAGCCTGCGCTCCTCTCCGAAGGCAGAGGTCACAGGTTCGAATCCTGTCGGGTGCAGCGTCGGTGGGGCAGGCGCCTTTTTACGGCGTCGTGACGTCGGGCCGAGAGAACCGATGTGGGGGAGGGTGCCGAGGGTGTGGCTCGCTGGCGGGCTAATTAGGCTACCGCAGTTACTGCAACGGGCTCGCCTGCAATCGGAGCGCGGCGGCTTCCCAAACCTGACAACCCTGAATAATGTCTCGGCGTGAGCTACGACGCCTTCCACCCCGAAGATCAAGCCCGATCCAAGATCGACCGGCAGCTGATTGCTAGCGGTTGGGCAGTGCAATCCCGGGCAGAGATGAACCTTGGCGCAGGTCAGGGCGTCGCGGTGCGTGAATTCCAGACGGCATCCGGCCCCGTTGACTACGCCCTCTTCGTTAATCGACGGCTTTGCGGCGTCGTCGAAGCCAAGTCCGAGGGGACGACGCTGTCCGGATTTTCCGATCAGGCAGCTCGATATATTCACGACATGCCGGGGCACCTCATTCGCGAGGAAGGCCAGGTCCGTTTTGAATACGTGGCCTCCGGCAGCGAGATCCTGTTTCGAGATCACGCCGACCCAGACGCTACATCCCGCCGCGTCTTCGCATTTCACAGGCCCGAGACGCTTGGGCTCTGGTTGCGCGAAGCGAAGACCATCCGCACGCGCCTCCAACACATGCCGGAACTGGTCAGAGATGGCCTGCGCGACTGTCAGATCGACGCGGTGAACAGCCTTGAGGAATCGCTCGCGACGAACCAGCCCCGCGCCCTGGTTCAGATGGCGACAGGCGCGGGCAAAACCTTTGCGGCTGCGACCTTGAGCTACCGCCTGCTTGCCCATGCAGGCTTCAAACGCATTCTGTTCCTCGCCGACCGCGCCAATCTCGTCCGTCAAGCGCGGGACGAGTATCTCACTTATAGGCCGCCCGGGACGGGGCGCTCCTTCTCCGAGATCTACAATGTCCAGAAGCTGGGCTCCGCCGGTCTCGACAAGGACGCTCAGGTGGTCGTCTCCACTATACAGCGGGTCTATTCGGCGCTGACCGGAGCCGAACTCGCCGAAGAGGACGAAGAAGTATCCGCCTTCGAAGCTGTGGGAAGAGAACAGGAGCGCCTCGTCTCCTACAATCCTGCGATGCCGATCGAGAGTTTCGATCTCGTCATCACCGACGAATGCCATCGCTCAATCTACGGCACCTGGCGGCAGGTGCTCGAATATTTCGACGGCTTCGTCGTTGGGCTGACGGCCACGCCTTCGCTTCATACGCTTGGCTTCTTCGGCCGTAATCTCGTAGCGCAATATCCCTACGAGCGCTCGGTCGCCGATGGCGTGAACGTCGACTTCGAAATCTTCCGCATCCGGACGGAGATCGGCGAGCGGGGATCCGTCGTCGAAGCCGGATATGATCTCCCTGTGCGCGATAAGCGCACGCGGGCCGAGCGCTACGAAACGCTGACGGAGGATTTCGCCTATACGGCGCGCCAGCTCGATCGCACGGTGGTCGTCCCGAACCAGATCCGCACCGTTCTGGAAACCTATCGGGATTCCTTGTTCAGCGAACTCTTTCCCGATCGAAAGGACATGCCGAAAACCCTGATCTTCGCCAAGGATGATCACCACGCCGAGGAAATCGTCACGCTCGTGCGTGAGGTCTTCGGCAAAGGCAATGATTTTGCCAAAAAGATCACCTACAAGATCGACGGGGCCGATCCCGAGCAGCTGATCCGAGCGTTTCGCAACGACTACAACCCCCGTGTCGCGGTTACGGTCGACATGATCGCGACCGGCACCGACGTGAAGCCGATCGAGGTGTTGATTTTCCTGCGTGATGTCCGATCCGAGCTCTATTTCGAGCAGATGAAGGGACGCGGCGCGCGCACGATCAGCCCGGAAAAGCTGCGCCAGGTCACGCCCGACGCGAAGGCGAAGACCCGCTTCGTGCTGATCGATGCGGTTGGCGTCTCCGAGAGCCTCAAGACCATTTCGGAGCCGCTCGAACGCAGGCGCTCGGTCTCGTTCGACAAGCTGATCGACGAGATCGCGGCCGGCCGGCGTGACGACGATTCCTTCGCGACGTTCGCCGCCCGCTTGTCTGCGCTGAACCGGCGCGTCAGCGAGAGAGACCACGCCGCTATTGTCGCTGCGACCGGTGGTCTTGACCTGACGGATCTCGCCGGCCGCATGCTTGACGCGATCGATCCGGATACCCTGGCTCATCTCGCCGAGGACGCCACGGATCAGGAGCGGCAGGATGTTCGCGACGCGGCCAAGGATCGCGCGGCCATGCTGTTCGACGATCCAAAACTGCGCAACCTCCTGAAGGAAGCGAAGGCCGCTGCCGATATCCGCATCGACACGATTTCGGTGGATTCGGTCGTCTCCTCCGGCTGGGACGAGCAGCGGGCCAGCGACACGGTCGCTCGCTTTCGCCAATTCCTGGAGGAGAAGAGCGACGCGCTGATCGCGCTTCAGATTCTCTACCATCGCCCCTATGCCCAGAAGCGCCTGACCTATGAGGCGGTGGACGAATTGCGCGACGCGTTGCGGCGTCCGCCGTGGCTGTTGGAGCCGGTTGACATCTGGCGAGCCTACAAGCGGCTCGACGCTGACGCCGTCCGTGGCAATCCGGCGGGAACGCTGGCAGACATCGTCATGCTCGTGCGCTATGCCCTCGGTGAAACGCAATCGCTCGAACCGCTTTCGTCTCTCGTCGCCGGCCGCTTCAATCTCTGGCTTGGCCGGGAGGCGAAGGCAGGGCGCGACTATAGTGAGGAGCAGCGGGCCTGGCTTTCCGCGATTCGCGACCATCTGGCGGTCAACATCGAGATCCGGCCTGAGGATGTGGTGGAGGCGCCGGAGTTTGCCGCCCGCGGCGGGCTCATCCGCGCGCGCGCCCTGTTCGGGGCGCGGCTGCCGGGCCTGCTCGATGAATTGACGGAAGTGTTGGTCGCGTAATGGATGCAATTGAAGTCGAGCCGCAGCGCCACCTTGCGGCGGATAGGGCGCGTCATTTGCCGGACGGATGGTGCTGGGCCACGCTGGAGACAGTGTCTCCGGTCAATCCCGCCACGAATTTCGACGACCTGCCACAAGACCACGATATACCCTTCATCCCTATGGCAGCCGTGTCCGAAGAGACGGGCGTCGTGGATTCCTCTGCTCGTCGAAAGGTCTCGGACGTCGCCAAAGGCTACGTCCGCTTTATGGAAGGGGACGTGATCTTCGCTAAAATCACTCCCTGCATGGAGAACGGAAAGGTTGCACCGGTTTCAGGCTTCGGCAGCGATTATGCCGCCGGCTCCACGGAGTTCCATGTTCTTCGCCCGGTCGCAGTCGAACAGCGCTATCTTTGGTATTGGCTCGTCAGTCGCGGTTTTCGAGCCGTCGCAAAACGGAACATGAGCGGCTCAGCAGGCCAACTTCGCGTTCCGGTCAGCTACTTGCGCGCGAGCGCGATCCCCCTTCCTCCTCGTGCCGAACAGCGCCGGATCATCGAGCGGATCGATGCCTTGTTCGCCGAGATTGCCGAGGGCGAAGCGGCTCTAGAAGAGGCCAGACAGGGCCTGGAGATCTTTCGCCGTTCGCTGCTGAAGGCCGCAGTAACGGGAGAGCTGACTCGCGACTGGCGCGAGACGAATATGCCCCCGGAAACCGGGCACGATCTCCTTGAGCGGATCAGGGCGGAGCGGCAAGCGCGACCTTCGACGAAGCGCCGCAAACAAGACCTGACTCCCATAAAAGAGACAGGCTTGGCTAAATTGCCCTCGAGTTGGGCTCGAGCACGTCTCGGAGACCTGTTTGACGTCAACACGGGATCTACTCCTTCTCGCTCAAAACCCGAATTGTGGGATGGCGATGTTCCTTGGGTCAGTAGCGGCGAGGTTGCGTTTTGTCGCATCTCCTCCACGAGAGAAAAAATATCGCGATCCAGCATCGGGAAGAATATTAGCCGAATAAACCCTATTGGAACGGTTCTCTTGGCGATGATTGGTGAAGGAAAAACCCGCGGACAGTGTGCAATTCTAGATATAGAGGCCGCCAATAATCAAAATGTTGCGGCAATAAAGGTTTCCAAGACAGAAATCCCACCGGATTTTATATATACTTCCCTGCAGCAAAGATATTTTTCATCTCGGCGCGAAAGTCAGGGTGGCAACCAGCCCGCGCTGAACGCCAGCAAAGTTGCAAGCATGACAATAGCGCTGCCTCCGCTTGAGGAGATTCAGGAAATTAACTCGATTCTGTCGGGAATGCTTTCTGAGATTGCCGAATCGGAAATGGTAATCACAGCTGAGCTATCGAGATCAATCAAGCTTCGGTCATCTATTTCGAAGGCCGCCTTCGAAGGCAAACTCGTTCCTCAAGACTCCACTGACGAGCCCGCCGCCATACTCCTTGAACGCCTCGCCCGCGAGCGCCAGCAGCCCTCCAAATCAAGACGCGGACGCAAACCCAAGTCCGGAGCCAAGCGAAAAGCATGACGCGCCATACGATTGAGGCTTCCGAGAAGCCGATCCTCGACATCTTCTGCGACAAATATCTCTTCCGCATTCCGTCCTACCAGCGGCCTTATGCCTGGGAGACCGAGCAGGCAGCCGAGCTTTTAGAGGACATCCGCGCCGCCTGTGGCCATAGCGGCAATGTCGCCGATGCCAGCCCATACTTCCTTGGCAGTATCGTGCTGATCAAGAATCCCCAGGACCCACAATCGGATGTCGTCGACGGACAGCAGCGGCTGACGACCCTGACGATCCTGCTCGCCGTGCTGCGCGATATGGCCGATGCGAAAATCGGGACGGCGATCCACGGCTACGTTTGCCAATCCGGCGATCCGATCAAAGGCACGGCAGATGTTTTCCGGCTGACGACCGGTAAGCGTCACGCGGACTTCTTTCTGAAGACTATCCAGGCTGAAGGCGCGACGAACGCCTTGCCGGACTGGCGCCAGTTCAAGGATGCTCCGGCCCGCATGGTTGAGAACGCCGCCTTCCTGCGCGGCCGGCTGCAAGAAATGTCGGAAGACGAGCGGCGCCGGTTGACGATGTATCTCGCGCAGCGCTGCTATCTCGTAGTCGTAGCGGCCTCCGACCAGGAATCGGCCTTCCGCATCTTCTCGGTGATGAACTCCCGAGGCCTCGATCTCTCCCCTGCCGACATCTTCAAGGCAGAGATCATTGGCGCGCTGCTGGCCGATCTCCAGGATGTCTATACCCAGAAGTGGGAGAACCTGGAGGATGCGCTCGGCCGGGGGCGGTTCGCCGAATTGTTCGGTCACATCCGAACGATTCATCGCAAACAGAAGATGCAAGGGACCCTGATCGCCGAGTTTCGCGACCACGTCCCGACCCGCTTGCAGCCGGCGAGCTTCATCGACGACGAACTCACTCCCTATGCCGACGCCTATGAGGAGATCACCGACCGGGCATTTCAGAGCTTCAAGAATGCCGATGCGATCAATAGCCAGCTCACTAATCTCTCGCGACTCGACAATCTCGACTGGCAGCCTGCGGCGATCGAAGTTGTCGCGCGCCAGCGCAGCGACCCCGACTTCATCTTGCTGTTTCTCTCTGATCTCGAACGGCTCGCCTACGGCATGTTCCTCATGCGTAGCGACGCCTCGGAGCGCATTCGCCGCTATGGCCGGCTGCTCACCGCCATCCAGGCCGGCGACGATCTCTTCGCCGATGCCTCGCCGCTACAACTGACGAACGACGACAAGCGCGCCGTGCGGGCGGCTCTCGCTGGCGACATCTACACGGTGACGCGGATCAGGCTCCCGCTGCTCCTGCGCCTAGATGAATTGTTGTCCGGCGGCAGCGCTGTCTACAATACGCCCATCATTAGCGTCGAGCACGTCCTGCCGCAAAGCCCGCCGACGGGGAGCCAATGGCTTGAGGATTTTCCGGACGAAGAGGAACGGGCGAGATGGGTCCACAAGCTCGCAAACCTAGTGCTCTTGACCCGCCGCAAGAACTCACAGGCGAGCAACTACGATTTCGTCGATAAGAAGCAGAAATATTTCTCAACGAGAGCGGGCGTCGCGAATTTCGCCCTGACCAGCAAGGTGCTGTCCGAGAGCATCTGGACCAATGAAACGCTTCAGCACCGTCAGGCCGAGCTGACGGATGCGATCGAAACCCTTTGGCGCTTGAAGTGAGCTTGGAATGAACTCTCAATCGCTCGTCGCCAAGGTCTGGAGTTTCGCGCATGTCCTGCGCGACCAAGGCATTTCCTACCAAGCATATATCAGCCAGATCTCCTATCTGCTCTTCCTCAAGATGGATGACGAGCGGGTGAGCCTGATCGGCGAGGCCTCGATGCTTCCTGGCGGCTATCGATGGTCGGACATCAGGGACCTGTCGGGCGAGCCGCTCGGCATCGCCTATGGCAAGCTGCTGGAGAAGCTCTCCCGGCAAGGCGGCATCATCGGCACGATCTTCCTAAAGGCGCAGAACGAGATCCAGGATCCGGCGAAGCTGAAGCGTCTCGTCGGCCTCATCGACGGAGAGACCTGGCTCGGCCTATCGGTCGACGTCAAAGGCGACATCTACGAAGGCCTCCTGGCCCGTAACGCCGAGGACGTTAAATCCGGCGCTGGCCAATACTTCACGCCGCGCACTGTGATCGACGCTATGGTTGAAGTTGTTGATCCCGCTCCCACCAAGACAATTCATGACCCGGCATGCGGGACGGGCGGCTTTTTGCTGGCGGCCTGGGAGCACATGAAGGCGCGCCCCGAGGCGCGCAACAAGGCTGTCTATTCGAAGCTGAAGGACAAGTTCTCGGGCATCGACATCGTGCCGGAGGTCGTGCGCTTGGCGGCGATGAACCTCTATCTCCACGGCATCACAGGTGTCGATTCCATCGTCGAACAGAAGGACGCGCTGCTCGGGGCCGGCGGCAAGGCTTACGACATCGTTCTCGCCAACCCGCCGTTCGGCAGGAAGCAGAGTTTTCGGATCATCGGCGCAGACGGCGAAATCGACACCGAGCGCGAGGACTACGACCGACCGGACTTCTTCGTCACGACATCGAACAAGCAGCTGAATTTTCTCCAGCACATCATGTCCGTGCTCGCACCAGACGGCAGAGCCGCCGTGGTGTTGCCGGATAACGTGCTGTTCGAAGGCAGTGCTGGCGAAACCATTCGACGCAGGCTCCTGAAGAACTTCGAGTTTCACACGCTTCTGCGTCTGCCCACCGGCATCTTCTACAAGCAGGGCGTGAAGGCGAACGTATTGTTCTTCGACAAGAAGTCACCGTCGGAGGCAAATGCCACGGAGACGCTGTGGGTCTATGATCTGCGCACCAACAAGCGTTTCACACTGAAGGAGCGCCCGCTCACCCGCAACGATCTCGACGATTTCGTCGCGAGCTATTCCTCGGCAAATCGACGGGAGCGTCGCGAGAGCGAACGCTTCAAGAGCTATCCGGTCGAAACCCTTCTGGCGCGGGAGAAGGTCAATCTCGATCTATTCTGGCTCAAAGACGACGCGCTCGAAGATCCTTCTCTCCTGCCCCCGCCGGACGAGGCCGCTGTCGGGGTCGTCGACAGCCTTGAGCGCGCGCTGGAGAAATTTCGTGGTGTTGCGAAAGCCTTGGGGGCAGCAGAGCGATGAGTCTTCGCGTCTTGGCGATCCGCTAATCAAAGCCCGAAAACCGTCGGCGGTGCGATTGGATAGGCCGCCAAGACTCAGGAGGGGCCGTGGGGAGCTCCGTGGTCTTGACAGCGAGATGGGTCGCGGCCGGCTCGAAACGCTCGTCAGTGACCCGGCATGACAAGCCCACGCCCGCTTCTTCGCCGATGCTCAACAGCCTTTTCGGCGAACTTCGCTTGTGTGCGAGGTATGCCGATCGCAAGTGCGATGCGTTCTGCCCCTCTCCTGCTTCCAGCGCGTAGAGGATCCTTCCTTCCATGATCTACATTGACAGTATCACGGTTATAAATTCGATATTTCTCGACGAGCTTTCAAAACCTTCATTTTCTTCAGCCGTCCATCGGTAGATACGAGGGCCCGGTATTTTATCGCGATGGCTGAGCGAAGATCATCCCCCAGTCTACTAAAAGCGTAATCTCTCATGCTTTGAAATATGGCCTCAACTGTCTCACGGTCTGCATCCGTATTAAGCTCAAATGGAATTGTTCGCCCTTCTTCAAAATCGAATGCCCTACCATAACGAGAGGTCGTGTAATATCCAGCGACACTGACAATTTTTGCCCGCAGGGTATCTTCTTCGATCGTGGAATTTACGTATTGTTTCGTTTCACTATCGAGGCGTATTGTATTATTATCGCCTTGTATGATAAGTATCTGGGTGGCGCCCCTGGAGATTGTCCTGTGAGCTTCCTTGAGCGCTGGCTCCACGGCCTCGACAAGAGCATTCAGATCCCCAGGATTTATCGCGCCGGTCAGCTCTTTCTGCTCGATGGTCTCTTTTGCTCGCCGCCCCGTCGCTCGGTCGATGACCGATTGAATAAAGTCTTTAGTGAAGGCCTTAATACTATCGGACGTTGCAATGCCGATACCGGCCAATATTGCCATGCCGGCAGGGTTTACGATAAGCTCGTAAACAGTTTCAAAGCTTCCGGGCCGGGTTGCGATGACGTTCAACTGCATATCTGTAGGCTCAAATCGCCGTTTTCGCACGCGTCCTTCCACCAGATAATTTGCCGGGATCAATATAGATCTTGTGATCCCGTGAAGGCTTGAAGTGCCATCGTATGCGGGAATTCGATGAGAGTCGGCGAGGTCGCCTTCAAATTTCACAATGAAATCAATTTTCACCAAGAGCCCCTCTAGATGTGCGCAACATCACAGTTGCGCGATATATTAGGGAAATCCAGTATCGGGCGCAATTTAACGTTGTTCATGATACCTATCGCGTCCGCAAGTCCCGAGGAATCGAGGCGCTGTCATCCAGCATTTGCTCAGTCTTCCGCCCGATGGATCAGGGCTGGCTATCGGGCGGCCGGAATTCTTGACGGGACGGGGCAGGATGAGTTGCCTACGAGGTCGGCTGGAAGCCTTTCGCCAACTGGCACCGATGCACCTTCCCGGCGATCGATCAGTTTGGAGATGGGTGCGGCAGAGAACTCTTTACACATTCGCTTGACGACGGTTCCGAAAAAGGAAAACCAAGTTTGAGAGACTAGGTGTTTAGTCCCGGCATTTGGTGGATTGGATCGAGCGTGAATCGTTCTGGTTCTGAAGTCCATCGTTTGCAGATGAACTCGTAGGGCGTGAGGCCCTTCAGGGTCTTGAGGCGCCGGGC
>NZ_JACSGS010000026.1:0-27942 GCF_014334315.1 Aurantimonas sp. DM33-3
GTAATAGTCGTGATGGCGATAGCGCGGCCGGTCATCGATCACGATCACCGGTTCGGCATAGACCGGCTCCTCGTAGATCACCCCCGAATAGGTCTCACTGTAGTAGCCGCTCCCGGCAACACAGCCGGTCAGCATCAGGGCGCCAAGGCCGATGGCGGCGTATTGTAGTAAGCGCTTGGTGGCTCTCATTTCCCGCATCCTGACAGGCTCCACGCGCAACGCGCTGCGAGTTCTGACAAACTCGTCAAGGGACGAAAATCAAGTATGCGCACGCAAAAGCAAATACCGTAGCGGCAGCGTAACAGCCATAAGTGACGACGTCGTGGGCACGGTCTGTCTTCAGCTCGCGAACGGGTCGGTCACGCATCGTCATTGCTCCTCTTGGTTGCCATGAGGAGTAAGCCCCGGACTGGGCGCAATTTCGACGGGCCAGGAAAAAGCGAACGACCTGGTTAGCGAAGCGTAAACGCTGCGCGCGGAGGCTCGCACAACCGACAGCTTATCTTATAACGCTCTGCCTGTGCCGAGTGCACGGTTTTCGGCCAACGCGAGCGGAGCGCAGCGATGGTTATCGATGGTCGGCAGAACAAAGCGGCTCGGGCCATTCTCGGGTGGAGAGTGAGAGAAACGGCGGACGCTTCCGGGGCCCATTGTTATTCCGCCCTTTTATTGCGGCTCGCTGTCAACTCCCGCTTTGCTGTCAACTCCCGCTTTGATGTCTGCGCGGGGGTCAGGGTCCTTCCGAGGTCGCTGCCTCATGATGGTTTTTGGGGGGAGCCTCGATGTGTGCAACGACATCAGATACCTGCGTCAGCCGAATGACCGAGGTCGAATTTCGTCCTGTGACCCAAATAAATCATGCGGCCTGAACGGGGGTGCGCTCGACACAGGCCGTTTGCCAATCATACTAATCTGGGATGTCGCCAGATTGCTGCTATGTTGGCTGTTTCTTTTCCGGGCTGATGCGCTGAGCTGCGACCACCTCGTCGAGCCGGGCAAGCTTTTCGGCGAAGATGTCCGGAGAACTGGTCTCAATGTTCAAGCCAGCACGGGCCGTCAAGAAGCGGCGGACATCCGGGTTTGCTGCGAGGACCAAGACTGCGTTTCGTAGGGTCGCCATCGTATTTTCCTAGCGCATCGCGCTACACAATTTCTGTTCGCAGCTAATCAATGGCACGCGATCGCAACAGTTCCACGTATCTCTGATAATTCGCCAATAATTATACCCATTTGGGTCGTATGGCTTGCTCCGTATCAAGCGGCTCTTTGTTGGCGCCACCATCAGATGCATCGCCTGCACGAACAATATCTATAGCCGTCAAACTGCGGCATTCTCTTCGGCAATCGTCAGGTCACGAAGGATCTGATGGATACGATCACCGTCCATGCGACTGGGATCGAACGCCGTTGCTCGGGCAACATCCGCAAATCGCGCCGCATCGTCCAGCGATGAGCCTACGAAGGCCATCGACCAATTCTCGAAGGTGCGAGTGGTCGTCGGCTGGAAGGCCAGCAGCGAGACGTCGCCGTGCCTTTCGTCCTGTTGGATACGCTCAAACGTCTCTTCGAGAGCGTCCATCGGACCTTCTAGAATCTGGGCGAAGCAGCCCGAGTTGAACATCAGCGCGCCGGTGACCCCGGCTTGCAGATTGTTTTCCTGGCTGGTTGCAAGGATTTGCTGGACCGCGTCACGCAGTTCCGTATCGTCCGCCACCATACGGTTGCGGCTGTAATAGACCAACTTGTGGAGGTCGTTGCTCATGCGCAGAGGTCTTTCGTCAGCTTCTTTTCGAGGAACGAGTTGATGGCACCAGCGCCCATTGGACGTCCGGTGAGATAACCTTGGACCTGCGTGCAGCCCTCGTTCCGAATTCGGGTTAGTTGGTCTTCAGTCTCGACACCTTCAGCTGTTGTCTTCATACCTAGACTGGCGCCAATGCTTGCGATGGCTTTGAGGAGGGCTCCGCAATTGTTGCTCTCATCCGCGCCGCGGACGAAGGACTGATCGATCTTGATCTTATCGAACGGAAATTTCTGGAGGTAGCTGAGCGAGGAATATCCCGTGCCGAAATCGTCCATCGAAATCCGAACGCCGATTTCCTTGAGTTGCCGCAGGGTCGACAACACCATCTCCGTATTGTCGATCAGGGAGCTCTCGGTGATTTCCAGTTCGAGCAGCTCCGGCCTCAGACCGGATTGGGAAAGCGCGGACAGGACCGTCTCGACAAGGCCGCCGCCGCGGAACTGTACGGCGGAGATGTTGATGGCTATGGAGATGTCACCGGGCCAGGATGAAGCCTCGTGACACGCGGTTCGGATCACCCATTCGCCGATCGGCGCTATCAGGCCTGTTTCCTCGGCCAGCGGTATGAAGGCGAGCGGCGAGACGCGGCCACGTTTGGGGTGGTTCCACCGCAGGAGTGGTTCAAAGCCGACAGGGCAATCGGATGAGAGGTCGATCTGCGGCTGGTAATCGAGTTCGAACTCTCTCAGCGCCAGCGCCCTGCGCAGATCGATCTCGAGAGTCCGCCTCTCCTGCATTGCCATGTCCATTGACGGCTCGAAGACCGCGAAGCACCCTCGGCCCGCGCTCTTCGCCTGATAGAGAGCAAGGTCTCCACTTCGCATCAATGTGTCGGGATCCGATTCCCCATCGGACAACATGACACCGATACTCACACCGATATTCACCGTATGCCCACGCAGGACGTAGGTTCGACCGACGAGATCAACGAGACGCTTGGCCAACGCCTCTGCCGCTTCAACGGTTTGTACACCCTCTTGGACAATGACGAACTCGTCGCCTCCCACCCGCGCGATGAGATCACTCTTCCGGCATGCGGACTGCATCCGTTGGACGACCTTTCTGAGAAGCGCGTCACCGATGGGATGGCCTAAGGTATCGTTGACGATTTTGAAGCGGTCGAGGTCGAGACAATGCACGGCGACCTGAAGCTCGTCACGACGAGCATTCTCGAGAGCGGTGCTCAGCCTCGTCAAAAGTTCCTTGCGCCGTGGGAGTCCCGTCAGGTCGTCTGGAACCTGGTGCTCCTTTAGAATGGTCTGAGCCAATTCAGGGTCGATCGTAAGAAGGAACCCTGCTTCACCGAGAGGCTCGATGCGGACGGGCAGGACACTGCCAATGACTGTACGGATCCAGTCGTGCCGCGCCGGACCCGCTGTAGAGTAATCGCCGGCGGCGTTAGCGAGGAGAAGTGATCCGACATCGTCGCTGATGACATGCTTCCCGAGTACCGCCTCCGCTCCTGCACTGGCAGCGACAACGGTGCCGTCTTCGTCGAGAACGAGAACGGGTACCGTCAGCCGAGAGATTGCCGCGTCAAGAAGCCCTTCGCGTGCTGGGATAAATTGACGTGTTTGCATTACGGCGGAACCCCGGAATTCGCGATACCGCACCTTGCAGGGATAACAGTAAAAGCTCGGCTAAGATTACGACCGAAGCAGTGAGCTTCACTTCACCCACGGGGTTGCGCCTAGCCAGTCGTCAGATGTCGATGGCCGTCCATGAGTCCTCAGCCTTTGGCAGCCGTCCTTGCGTCCGGTTGCGCTTCGCCAAATCATCGAAGTACAGCTCGATGAGCCCTGAACGGGTGAAACGATCATTCAGCCTAGTTGAATGTCTTATATTTATTGCCACAGGATGCAGTCGAAACGTACTACTGCCCTTGCAGGTCGTACGTGACCGCATCCAGGCCGCATCTGGTTTAGGCTTCGGCTGCCTTTCGCAACCAACCATCGGATCGAAGCTGCCCCCTATCGGATTGTCACTCGGTTTCAAACCAACGTCCGCTTCTGGGATATTGTCAAGGTTCTTCGAACGACCGGAAAGGGCGCTTAGCTGCCGCCCCCAGCCGCAATCGAGCCTTTGCCGATCCCATAACCGAGCGCGGAACTGCGACGTTCACGCACAAAATTTTCCATCCGACTGGCGGACGGAACGGGGCGGCTGCCGTACGAGTGCGAGGAGCCCCGGTACAGGGGATGCGCAGTTTATATGCGCAGCAAACCCCGTTCGGTGTCGGGCGTAATGCGTCATAGCGGTACGATCGGACGCATGACCTGCCAGTGCGGCGACCCTAACTGGCACCATGATCTGCTTTGCGGTTGCGAGCGCGATATGCCGCGTCGTGTAGAGGGCGATCCGCTATATCGCGGGGAAGCGCCTAAGCCGCGCATTGCAAACAGGATTGCCGCCCGATGAGCGCTTCGAAAGACGTCTTGCCGCTTTGGGAGTGGACATTGAAGCGCTACCGCCGCAACGGTGTCGCACAGCTTTGCCTGGCTCAGCAGGAGCGTTACGGCGCCGACGTCAATCTTCTCTTCCTAGCCCTTTGGCTCGGGGCCCGCGGACAGAAATTAGGCTCGCAGGACGATCCCGCCGCGATAGTCGCGGCATGGCACGAAACCGTCGTCATGCCACTTCGCAGTGCGCGTCGCGCAATGAAAGGCTGGCCAATGCCGCAGGACGGCCCGACGCATAAGGACCGCGACAGCGTCCGGGCAAAGATTCAGGCGGCAGAGATAGAGACAGAGCGGCTGGAACTCGCTCTCCTGGCAAGCTGGGCGGCTAGCGCCGTGTTGGCCGAGGCCGAGGCCGGTGTCGACACAGCCCTCAACAATCTTCGCCGCGTCCTGCCCATGGCGGCCGACGACCCCGACCTGGCGCGGCTGGCGGAACTTTGCCGCTGAGCTACGTCAATTTCCCGTATCTTTCCAGCGCCGTACCGTGCCAAGATCGATGTCGAAAAGATCGAGAACCCTGCCGATCGTATGGTCGACCATGTCCATTAACGACAGAGGCTTGGAATAGAAGGCGGGAACCGGGGGGGCGATGATCGCGCCCATCTCCGACAACTGCGTCATCGTCCTCAGGTGGCCGGTATGAAGCGGTGTCTCCCGCACCATCAGGACCAGGCGTCGCCTCTCCTTCAGCATAACGTCAGCCGCACGGGTCAAAAGCGTCGACGTCACTCCACTGGAGATTTCCGACATCGAACGGATCGAGCAGGGCGCGACGATCATCCCCATTGTCCTAAAGGAACCCGACGAGATCGAGGCTGCGATGTCTTCCTGCCGCCATGCCACGTCGGCAAGGGCTCGAATAGCCGCAATCTTCATGTCGGTCTCGTAGGCTGCGGTAACCTCCGCCGAGCGCGACATGACGAGATGCGTCTCGATGGGCGTCTTGCGCAAGAGTTCGAGCAGTCGGATGCCGTAGATCGTCCCCGATGCGCCGGAAATGCCGATAACAAGCCTTCGGGTTGGCACTTTCGCGCTGTCGGTCATCGTCATTTCCCATGATAGTCGAAATCGAGGTGACCACGCGGGCGTCATCACGGTCCAACGGTTTCCCGCAATCGCCTTGATAGCGTAGCGCTATGGGCTCGACGCGATGGCCTGCGCGAGTTTGGCGCTGACCTCGATCATCCGTTCCCGCAACTCCTCTACGAACAGCTGAGCCGCCGGCCCTAGCGGCCGCGCCGTGTTCGAAAGGCAGACAAGCCGCCGGGGGACGGAGGGCACGATCGGGTGCATGCGAAGCCGGCCGGTCATTAGCGCGCGGTGCACGGCGATCGGCGGTAGGATCGTGGCAAAGCCGCTGTCGGGCAGAAACTCTTCGATGGTCTTCAGTTCGTCGAATTCGATATGCGGGACGAGCGTGATGTCATGAGCGGCGAAAGCGGCATCGATGATCAGCCGCAACCCGTGACGATGCGAGGGAATGACGAGATCGCGCTCGCCCACCTCCCGAGGGTGAAGCGTCGGAGGCAGTAGGGGATAGGCGTTGTCGCAGATCAGCGCCAGATCCTCATTGATGATCGGCAACGTGTCGTACCCCCGGCCGCCGCGGGATGGCGTATTGACGATCACCAGGTCGAGTTGAGCGGTTCGCAGCATCTCGATCAGGTCGGTGGTGTAGCCGCCGGTCGCGTAAAGCGTCACTTCGGGATAGCGCCTGTGAAAGATCCGCAAGGTTTCGGACAAGGCGTTGTTGGCGACCGAGGAGACGGCCCCAACCGCGACATGGCCTTTCACCACTTCCCCGCTGATCGTCAGGGCGCGACGCGCCTGCTCGACTTCGCGCAATATCGGCAGAAAGCGGCGATAGGCGCTCTCGCCGGCATGGGTCGGCACCATGCCTTTGGGCGTACGGTAGAATAGCTTTTGTCCAATCGCTTCCTCGAGACGTGCCAACTGCACGCTGACGGCGGGCTGCACGATGTTCAGCCTCTGCGCGGCGCGGGTGACCGAGCCTTCCTCGTACATCGCGACGAAATAGCTCATCTGTCGCAGGTCCATCGGCGCGCCCTCCCATAGCGCATCGATATCGATGCCATCATATCAAATTGTTGGCAATGATACCTCCCACCGCTTTAACCTCCGAAGATGGCAAGGGAGGAAGCCAGGGTGAACCAGACGGCCAACGGGTCACGGCCCGATCAACGACAGGCTCGGCAAGCCTATCTCGACCTGCGCAGCTGGCTGAAGCGGCTGGAGGAGACGGGGCGGCTCGCTATCGCGCGGCGGGAAACCAACCTGCAGTTTGCGCTGGCCGGCATCGCCAATCGCAATGACGGCGAACGCGCGACGGTCTTCCCCCACCCCTCCGGCCATTCCGGATCCGTCGTATCCGGGCTCCTGTCGCAGCGCGCCTGGATGGCCGAGGCGCTCGGCATCGCCGAGGACGAACTTCTCGACCGCTTCCACGATGCCGAGAAGCACCCGCTCACGCCGATCGAGATCGCGGATGCGCGGTGCCAGGAAGTCGTCCACGAAAACGATTTCGATCTCACCGACATTCTGCCGATACCGGTCCACAACGAGCATGACAGCGGCGCCTATATCACCGCCGGGCTCCTCATCTCCGCCAATCCGCGCACCGGGGCCCAGAACGTCGCCATCCACCGGCTGCAGCTTTCCGGCCCGCGCGAGCTCGGCGCGCTGCTGCTGCCGCGCCACACGCTTAGCTTCACCGACGCCGCCGAGGCCGAGGGCGAAGATCTTCCCGTCGCGATCGTTATCGGCGCTAGTCCGGCTTGTCTTCTGGCGAGCCAGGCGATCGTGCCCATCGATTTTGACGAATTGGGCATCGCCGGTGCTCTCTGTGGCGCCCCGCTCGAAGTCGTCCGCTGTAAAGGATCCGAGCTTCTGGTTCCCGCCCGTTCGGAGATCGTCATCGAAGGACGTCTCATGGCGAACAGGCGAGCGCCGGAAGGACCGTTCGGCGAGTTTCCTCAATATTACGGCGAGCGCGACGACCGTCACGTCATCGAAGTCGATCGGGTGACGACCCGCGAGAAACCGCTGTTTCACACGATCGTCGGCGGAGGCCTTGAGCATCTGCTCCTCGGCGGGATCCCGCGCGAAGCGACGATCCTCGCGGCGATGCGGCGCAGCCATCCCGGCGTCGTCGACGTTCATCTGTCCCGCGGCGGCGTGTGCCGCTACCACCTCTACGCCAAACTCAGACGCCGCGAGGCCGGCGAGGCGAAGAACGTCATCCTGGCGGCGCTGGCGGCGCATTACGACATCAAGCATGTGGTCGTGGTCGACGAGGATGTCGACATCCATGATCCGACCGAGGTCGAATGGGCCGTCGCGACCCGCTTCCAGGCCGATCGCGACCTGGTGCTGATCCCCGGCAGCCAGGGCTCGAAGCTCGACCCCTCGACCGACAACGGCCTCGGCTGCAAGACCGGTTTCGACGCGACGGTGCCCGCCTCGGCACCGGAATTCAGGTTCCGCCGCATCCGGGTGCCGGGCGAAGAAGAGATCGATCTCGACGCGGCGCTCGATGCATCGGTCGCCCTTGGCGACATCATGTAGTGACCGGCCGGCCCCGTACCCCAGCCCCATGCGCCGGGCCGAGCTCGACGCTTCGGCGCTCTCCCGCCCCTACCCTCCCCGCGCACACGGGCCGTGCTGCCCTTCAGGAGATCCCGCGCCATGCCCGCTGACCTGCTCGCTCACGCCTGGATCGGTCGACGCATGCTCGCCGGCTCGCGCACGTTTGCCACCGTCAACCCTGCGACCGGCGAACTCCTGGGCCGGGTCGCAGATACCGGGGCCGAGCAGACACAAGCGGCGATCGAGGCGGCGCGCCGGTGTTTTGACCAGTCAGAGTGGGCGCAGTCGCCGCGCCTGCGCCAGGATGTTCTCCTCGCCTGGGCCGCGGGGCTCGAGACTGCCGCCGAGGACGCCGCCCGCTGGCTGACCCTGACGAACGGCAAGCCGCTTGCCGCGGCGCGGGGCGAAATCGCCGCGGCCGTCAGCGAGATCCGCTACTATGCCGGGCTCGCCCGCCACAATCCCGGCCACGCGATGGAGGTTGCACCGGGCGAAGTGTCGGTGATGCTGCGTGAGCCGGCCGGTGTCGCAGGCATAATCGTCCCGTGGAACGCGCCCGCCGTGCTGCTCATCCGATCGCTGGCACCGGCAATCGCGGCGGGCTGTACGTCGGTCGTCAAGCCTGCCCCCCAGACCGCCGCCTTCACCGAGCACTGCCTGCGCCCGCTGCTCGAGCTACCGCAACTTCCCGAGGGAGCCGTCTCGGTTCTGCCGGAAAGCGGTCATGCGGTGGCTCAGGCGCTGGTCGAAAGTCCAGATGTCGACGTCATCTCCTTCACCGGATCGAACGAGGTCGGCCAGGCCATCATGGCTGCCGCCGCGCCGACGATGAAGAAGCTTTCCCTCGAACTCGGCGGAAAGAACTGCTGCCTCGTCCTCGAAGACGCCGACGTCGCGGCGATCGCGCCACGTCTGGCCGCGGCTGCGACGATCATATCCGGGCAGCAATGCACCGCAGCGCGACGCGTCCTCGTCCACGAAAGCCGCTTCGAGGAAGCCAAGGCCGCTTTGGCCGCCGCTCTGGTCGCCATCAGGGTCGGCAACGGTCTCGACCCGGCCACCCAAATGGGCCCGCTGATTGGCGCTGACGCGCGCGACCGCGTCAAGCAGCGCATCGACGCGGTGTTCGACACGGCCGACGAAGTCGTTCTGCGCCACGAGGTTCCGGACGCGGCTCCCCAAGGTTCGGCGTTCCTGACGCCGTCCCTCGTTGCCCATCACGATCCGAAGGCCGACTTCTGCCAGGAAGAGATCTTCGGGCCGATGCTGGTGATCGAGCCCTTCGCCGACGAGCCCGAGGCGGTCGCCAAGGCCAATGACACGGTCTACGGACTGTCGGCTTCGGTCTGGACCAATCGCGGCGACGCCGCCTGGCGGGTCGCGCGGGCGCTCCGCGACGGCACCGTGTGGATCAACGACCACAACAAGCTCTTTGCAGAGGCCGAGACCGGCGGATACCGGCGCTCCGGCCTCGGCCGATTGCACGGTTTCGACGCGCTCCTCGATTTCTGCGAGCTCAAGCACGTCTATCAGAATGTCGGCATCGTCGGCGCCGGAACCAGCGGAGACAATCCTCGATGAACCAACGATTGGCCGGACGGGTGGCGCTTGTCACGGGCGCCGCCCAGGGAATCGGCGCGACCTATGCTAAGGCCCTGGCCGAAGAAGGCGCCAGGGTCATGATCAGCGACATCGTCGACGGCGAGCGGACGGCGGCGGGACTGCGCCAGAAGGGGCTGGACGTTCGCTTCGTGAAGGCGGATGTCAGCGACGAAGCATCCGTCGGCCAGATGGTCGATGCGACGGTCGACGCTTTCGGCACTGTTGACATTCTCGTCGCCAATGCGGCGATCTACGCCTCGCTGAAGATGAAACCCTTCGACGAGATCCCGGTCGAGGAATGGGATCGCGTGATGGCGGTCAACGTCCGGGGCGCCTTCCTGTGCGCCAAGGCCGTCTCGCCCGTCATGAAGAAGAACGGCTACGGACGCATCATCACGATCGCCTCGGGAACCGTGTTCAAGGGGACCAGCGGGTTTCTGCACTATGTCGCTTCCAAGGGCGCGATCGTGGCGTTTTCCCGCGCCCTCGCCCGGGAGCTCGGCGACACCGGAATTTGCGTGAACGTGCTCGCACCTGGTCTCGTGCTGAGCGAACAGGTGGTCGCTAACACCGAGCTGCGCGAAACGCTGAGCGGTCCGGTCATCGCCAGCCGCGCAATCAAGCGGGACCAGCAGAACGACGATCTGATCGGGCCTCTGCTTTTCCTGGCCTCAGACGACTGCGCCTTCATGACCGGGCAGACGGTCGTCGTGGACGGCGGCTCGGTCATGCACTGACGGGAGGAATTGCGCCCAGGCCGCCGGGCGCTGGAGCACAATCAATCAACAGGGAGGAAAGCATGAAACGTTCAATCGGAAAGTTCTTGGTGGGAACCGTCACTGCCTTGACGGTCCTCGCGCATACCGCGCCCACCGAGGCGCGGGACTACCGCCTCGGGACGATCGTTCCCGCGGGCCATCTATGGAATCAGGCTGCGCAGCGGATGAACGACGCGCTGTCCGAACGCTCCGGCGGCGAGGACGGTGTCTCAGTCTTTCCGGCCGGCCAGCTGGGCGACGAGAGCCAGATGGTCCAGCAGCTGCAGACGGGTGCCCTCGACATGGCATTCCTGACCATCGCCGACGTCACCAACCGTGTTCCCGACTTCGGGGCGCTCTATGCGCCCTTCCTGGTCGAGGACGTCGCCGGCGCGAACAAGGTGCTCGCCAGCGAACCGGCGCAGGCCCTTCTCGGCCGGCTGCCCAAGGAGATGGGCGTCGTTGGGATCGACTACGGCATCGCCACCATGCGTCAGATCATGACCAACTTCCCGGTCGACGATATCTCCGACCTCGCCGGCCGCAAGATGCGCATCACGCCGTTCAAGCCGTTCCGCGACTTCTACAATATCCTCGGGATCGCACCGACGCCGATGCCGCTGCCGGAAGTCTACGACGCTCTGGCCAACGGTCAGGTCGACGCGATGGACATCGATCCGGAGCTGATCCTGAACTTCAAGTTCTACGAACGCGCCGACCATCTGCTCCTGACCAACCATTCGATGTTCCCGATGGTCGGCCTGGTCTCGGGCCGCGTCTGGGCGAGCCTGTCAGACGACGAGAAGCAGCGCCTGCGCGAGACGATGCGCGAACAGCTTGCCTGGGTCCGCCAGCAATATGAGGAGCAGGAGCCCCAGATGATCGAGAAGATCCGCGCGACGGGCATTGAGGTGAAGCCCGTGGACCAGAGCTTCTTCCCGGGCGTCGTTGCGAAGTGGGAAGAGATCTGGGCGGATCAGAAGCCCCTTACCGACGAACTGCGCGCCGTCGCCGCCAGCGAATAAAGGCCGTCATCGCCAGCCGGCGCGGCTGCATGGGCGCCGCGTCGGCGAGCGAGCAACGGGGCGATCGTGTAACACCGTCAGGGCCATACGGGCACCCGAGGGCGGTTCACGACGCCGGCGCTCGCCTGTCCCGGTCCCTGTCGGAGGAGAGATGCATGGAACGTGTCCGCTCGTTCAGCGCGCGGGTGGCGCAGGTGGAAATGGCGGTGGCCGCCGTTCTCGCCCTGGCTATCGCCGCCCTGATCCTCGTCAACGTGATCACCCGTAGTATCGGACAGTCGGTCTACTGGGTCGACGAAGCGGCGATCGCAGCGATGGTCTGGATGAGTTTCCTTGGCTCTTCCGCGGCGATCCACTACCGAACCAGCGTCGCGGTCACCATCCTGCCGGACATGCTCGGCAACGCCGGGCGCGCCGGCATGCAACGCTTCGCCGACCTCGTGATCCTCGGTTTCGCGATCTTCCTCGCCTGGGTGACCATCCAATGGTTCGACCCGATCAACCTCGTCGCAGCGGACTTCTCGCTGTCCGACTTCTCCGCATCGACCTTCAATTTCATCTACGAGGAACAGACGACCACGCTCGGGATCCGCAAATTCTGGCTCTGGCTGATCGTGCCGATCTTCTGCCTGACGGTCTCGCTTCATGCGGTCGTCAATCTTCTGACCCCGCCAGGCAACGACCCGGCGGCCCTTCCCTCAGACTAGCCGGACATTGCCGAGATGGTTCCCGCCGCCTTCTTCCTATTGCTTCTGGCCGGTGTGCCGATCGCGCTTGTCCTGGCCCTGACCGCCGCCATCTATATTGGCTGGAGCGGCAATACCCTGCTCTTCCAGTCCTTCCCCCAGCAGCTTTACGGAGGATTGGAAAAATACGGCCTGCTCGCCATTCCCCTCTTCATGCTCGTCGGTGAGCTGATGAACGAAGGCGGCATCACGAAGCGGCTGATTGCCCTGGCCGGCATCTTCGTCGGCTCGCTGAAGGGTGGGCTCGCCTACATCAATCTCGTCGCGAACATGTTCATGGCGTCGATCATCGGATCGACCAACGCGCAGATCGCGGTGATGGGCCATGTGATGGTCCCGGAGATGGAACGGCGCGGATACAACCGGGAATTTGCTGCCGCGGTGACCGCGGCGGGCGGGCTGATGGCTCCGATCATTCCCCCTTCCATGCTTTTCGTGATTTACGGCGTCCTGGCGCAGATCAGCATCGGCGACATGTTCATCGCCGGCATCCTCCCGGGTCTCCTCATGGGTGCGCTCTTCATCGGCGTCGTGGCGCTGATGGGGTTCTTCTACGAATATCCCCGCGGCGATCAGATGTCGCGCCATGAGGCCTGGCGAGCGCTGCTCGGTGCGTTGCCTTCCCTGTCCATTCCCGTGGTCATCATCGGCGGGATCGCGGCGGGGATTGCGACGCCTACTGAATCGGCCGCCCTTGCCGCCGTCGCCGCGATCGTCGTCGGCGCCAGCGTCCACCGCGAATTCCGCCTCTCCCAGGTAGCGGCGATGATGACCCGTCTCGTCGCCAACAGCGCGACCGTGCTGTTTCTCGTCGCCACGGCGAACGTGTTCGGCTGGATCGTCGTCTACGAGAAGGTTCCGCAGACCATCGCAGCCTACATGCAGTCGCTGACGAACGACCCGTTCGTCTTCCTGCTGCTGCTCAACCTCCTGCTGCTCGTCGTCGGCTGCGTCATCGATGCGATCGCCGCGCTGATCCTGATCGTTCCGATCGTCCTGCCGATTGCGGTAGCAGCCTACGGCATCGATCCGTTTCATTTCGGCGTCGTCATCTGCCTCAACCTCGTCCTGGGGCTTCTGACGCCACCCGTCGGCACCGGCCTTTTCGTCGCGGCGAGTGTTTCCGGGTGCAAGGCGACCGACATCGTCAAGCCGCTGGCGCCGTTTCTCCTGGCGACGATCCTGGTGATCGTTCTCCTGGCCTGGCAGCCGGTCTTGACGACTCTGTTCATCCAGTGACGGCAACGGCGAACGTGCCCGGAGCACTTGCTTCCATAGCGCCCGGTTATCAGAACCATCATCCGTTATTATTATGAACACTGGCCTTCCCGGCTTAGCCTTGGGGGCACCAGCATGACACGAGGCGCAGACGCGCAGGGCGAACAGAGGCGTATCGCAGAGCTCTGAGCGCCGCCGGACTGGGCTTGTCACCATAGGGTTCCGCAATGCGCTTCGACCTGGTGAACGATGCATCACCGCATGCTGGCAACAAGCGGTTTCCGAACCGCCAAACCGGGTTGGGAGGCCCCATGACGACTGTTTTCGAACGCTATTCCACGAAATTCCTGACGCCCCTGCTGGTCGGCGCGGCACTCGTAGCCGCAAACGTCCCCACTCATGGGCAAGACGCTCCGGTCAATTTAACGATCGGATCCTTCCAGCAGGGATCCAGCTGGTACGTCTACGCGGTCAATCTCGCGGAACTGCTGCAGGACGAGCTTCCCTCTGGATCGACCATTGACTCCCCGCCGATCGCCGGTGGCGTCGGCAATCCCGCATTGGTCTCCAAAGGCCGCGCCGATCTGGCGTTTGGCATGGCGGTCGTCGGAAGCTGGGCACTTGAGGGCAAGCATGCATATGAAGAGCCACTCGGCAATCTGCGTGCCCTCGTCGGCGGCTGGGATCAATACTACCTCGTCCCCCTGGCCCGTGGCGGCGACGTCGATTCTGAACTCGGCGGCTATCTGAAAACCCATACCGAAGCGAACGTGACGCTCCTGCGCCGCGGCAGCATCGGCTCTTTCGGCGGCGAGCAGCTTCTGAATATCGCCGGCGCCGGCGAGGACGAGCTCACGTCGAGTGGCGGCAGCTACGAATTCGGGTCCTTCGACATGGTCAAGTCGCGCTTCGCCTCCGGTTCGGGCGACGTATTTGTCCAGGTCGGTACTCGGGGTCATCCGGGGATCACCGAGATTGCCCAGACGACACCGTCGACCTTCCTCGAGCCCTCTCAGGAGATTCTCGCCTCGATGCGCGAGAACTATGGCTGGCAGGTCGCGACCCTGCCCTCCGGAACATTTCCTGGCCAGGACGAAGACGTTGATCTGCCGGGCACGACGACGACCCTCTTCACCAGCACCGAGATGTCGGACGATCTTGCCTACAAGATCGTCAAGACGATCTGCGAGAACACCGAGCGCCTGAAGCAGGCTCATAAGGCTTTGAGCGACTTTAGCTGCGAGAACGGCGCCTGGAAGATGGAGAATAACGGCTTGCCGCTTCATGCGGGCGCCGAGCGGTATTATCGCGAGCAAGGCTGGCTGAACTGATTGGCGGCGGATAGCGGACCGATGTCGACGATGGAATCGACGCAGGTGAATCAGCGCGCCTTCGGATGGAACGATCTCCTTAGCCCCGCCGCGTTCATCGCGCTCGCCTGGACCCTCAGTCAGATCGCATTCGCGATCTGGCCGCAGATCGACACGCTCGCGCAGCGCGGCCTCCATGTCGCCTTCGCCGCGTCCCTGGCCTTTGCGATGCTGGCGCGGCAGACGCCTTCGCGAGCCAGCCATGCGTTCTGGCTGACCCTTGCGCTCATGGCGATCGCGCCGGGCATCTACATCGCCTGGAACGCCGCATTTTTCATGAGCGAGCGCATTCCGGGCCTGGACCCGGTTGCGGTGCCCGACTACGTCCTCGGCCTTCTCTTGATCGCGCTCCTGGTTGTCGTGGGCAAGGCGTATCTCGGCTGGGGCCTGACGATCTTCGCCGCCGCCTTCATCGTGTATTTCTTTGCCGGTCCTTACCTTCCCGGCGTCTTCGCGCACCGCTATTCTGGACTCGAGAGCTTCATCGATTCGCAGTTTCTGTCGCAGCAGGGGCTCTTCGGCGTCCCGGTCGGAGTATCGGTTTCGACGGTCTTCTACTTCATCCTCTTCGCCGCGATCTACGACGTCTATGGCGGCGGACGACTTATCATCGACTTGGCGCTGACCCTGACCGGGCGGCGCATCGGCGGCCCGGCCAAGGCCGCCGTCGCCTCCTCGGGATTGTTGGGCAGCGTCTCGGGCAGCGCCGTCGCAAACGTCATGTCGACCGGCATCTTCACCATCCCGCTGATGCGCCGGAGCGGCTACGATCCGCGCTTCGCCGGAGCCGTCGAGGCTGCTGCTTCGACTGGCGCCCAGCTCGTCCCGCCGGTGATGGGCG
This sequence comes from Aurantimonas sp. DM33-3, assembly GCF_014334315.1. NCBI lineage: Bacteria > Pseudomonadati > Pseudomonadota > Alphaproteobacteria > Hyphomicrobiales > Aurantimonadaceae > Aurantimonas > Aurantimonas sp. DM33-3. The sequence continues at coordinate 15,430 of NZ_JACSGS010000026.1, forward strand.
CGGCCGCCTTCATCATGGCGGACTTCCTGCAGCTTCCCTATCAGACCATCGTCTTCGCCGCGATCCTGCCAGCGGGGGCCTATTTCATCGCGCTCCTGATCATGGTTGATCTCGAAGCGCGACGTCGCGGCGCCAGGCCGGAACAGGGGGTGGTGCGAGCCGGAATCGGCAAAGTGGTGATCGAACGCGGCCATATGCTGGTTCCGCTTTTATGGCTCGCATACCGAATCGTCGCCGGCTATCCGGTCGAGGGTGCGGCGATCGAAGCCTGCGCCGTTACCGTCATGGTCGGGACGCTGCGTGGAGCGACCCGCCAGACCCCGATCGCCATCGTCGAAGGACTGGTGGTCTCGGCACAGCGGGCGGTGACGGTCGCCCTGCCTTGCGCTCTCGCCGGCATCGCCGTCGCGGTCATCAGCTTCACCGGACTCGGCACCAAATTCACCAGCTTCATGGTCACCGTCGCGGCCGGCCAGATCCCGTTGCTCCTCGTCCTGACCATGCTGTCGAGCCTGGTTCTGGGCGCCGGCATGCCGACGACGTCAGCCTATATCATGGCCGCCATCCTGCTCGCGCCGAGCCTTGCAAGTCTCGGGATCGAGCCGCTGGTGGCGCATTTCTTCATCTTCTATTTCGCCATCCTGTCGATGGTGACGCCGCCGGTCGCGCTCGCGGCCTATGCCGCGGCGTCGATCACCGGCGCATCCGCCTCCGAGACCGGTTTGCGAGCCTTTTGCCTCTCGCTTCCGGGCTTCGTCATCCCGTTCGCGGCGGTCGTCCATCCCGGACTTCTTCTGATCGGATCGCCGCTCGACGCCGTATGGGCGATGACGAACGTCGTCATGGGCTTTCTGGCGATCGCCGCCGCGACAATAGGCTGGCTGTTTCGTCCACTCCCGGCCTCTGCCCGGGGGACCTTTCTGGCAGCCGGCATCTGCAGCGTTCTGCCGGGCCTTGTCTCGACGCTCGTGTGTTTCGCGATCATTGCAGGGCTTTGCGCCTGGGCACTTCAGACGCGAGAGCCACGGATCGGGAAAGCGGCTGGATGACTACGTGTCATGCTCTCGCGACCTCCGGCAGCCGCCCGTCAGGCAGGAGCCGGACCAGTCGACGCTTGCCCCTCCGCGGCCGATGGCCGGCGCGGTACGACGATGCGCGTGGTCATGATCTGCACGGCCTCGCCGTTCTGATTGCGCGTCTCACTGCGAATGGTCACAGTTCCACGGGTGGGGCGGGACCGCGAGGGGCGGCACTCGACGATTTCGCTGAACAGATGAAGCACATCGCCCGGACGGGTCGCCCGAACCCATGCGAGTTCCGCTCCGGCACCGATGAGCCCCCCTTTGACGGGAAGCCCCTCCAGAACGAAATGGCGCATCGTCAGAGCGGCCACATACCAGCCGCTGGCGACCAGGCCCCCGAAAAAGCTCTCGGCAGCTGCGACTTCGTCCAGGTGGAATGGCTGCGGATCGAAGGCGGCAGCAAATTCCTTGATGGCCTCTGCCTCCACCGCGAACTGTTCGCTTTCAAAGCGATACCCCACCTTAAGATCGTCCCAGTACAGTTCGTCGGCCAAGAGTTCTCCTTTCATCGACAAAGCAACGGGGCGCCAATCTGGCGCCCCGCTCGCTCGAGCATATATCCGAAGCAGGAACCAGCTTCAGTAAGAAGCTGGGGATCAAGGATCGAGCGTGCTCTTGTTCGCTCGTTCTGACGCATCACCTCCGAAGGCCCCGGCTGCGCGAGCGTCAGCGGGTCGCGGGAGCCGAAGGGCTTGCTCCCGCCTCGGGCGATACCGGCCATTCCACGAGAGCCGACACCACCGCGCCGGCGAACAGGGCCCAGAACGGCGCACTGATGCCGAGGATCGAGATGCCGGACATCGCGACGACGAGAGCAACGAAGGCGCCGATCTGGAAACCCGCCGGCTTCGAGAAGGCCAACTGGAACGCCATGACCAGGACGTTGATCATCGCGAGCCCTGCGACGGCGCCGATCAAGGGTCCGGGCAGCATCAGGATCAGCGGCACGACTGCGCCCGCGAAGATGCCGAAGGAGGCGAAGAGCACGCCGTTGACGACGCTCGCCACATAGCGCCCCTGTTTGTCCTCGCCGGCCTGATCGGACGAGCAGATCGCCGTCATCGGCCCGGCAATGTTGGCGTTGTGGCCTCCGAGGAAACCGGCGAGGATGCCGCCAATGCCGGAAATGATCGTCATGGCGTTGACCGGTGCGCGATAGTCTTCAGCGATGAGAACACCCGTCGCCTGGGCGTTTTCGGCGCCCACCACCAGGATGGCGAGCGGCACCGCGATCGCCAGGAAGGCGTCGAGGGTGAAGCTGGGCGCGGTGAATTCCGGCGCGACGAAGCTGATGCCGGCCTCACTCGCCCCGAACGTCCCCGTCAATGCGACCGCGATGAGACCGACCACCAGGGCGGAAAGCACCGGCGGAACGACCTTAGTCAGGCGCATGGACAGGAAGAAGGCGATGATCGCGGCGCCGACGACGATCGGCAGCTTGTCGATCGCCGTGACGGCACCGATGCCGAAGCGAATGAGCGCCCCGGCGATCATCGCCATGACGATCGGCATCGGCAGCCAGCGCATCACCTTGCCGATCAGCCCTGTGACGCCGAGCACCAGCACGATGACACCGGCCATGACGAAGGCGCCGACCGCTTGGTCAAACGGAAAGGTCGCCAACGATCCCGCCACCAGAGCCGCCCCGGGGATCGAATAGGCGCCGGTGATGGGCATCTTGTAGTAAAGCGCCATGACGAAGCTGATCAGACCGCCGAGCCCGTAAATGGCCAGCAGCCAGGCCACCGTCTGGCCATTCGTCAGATTGCCGCTTCCGGCCGCGCCGATCACGATGAGCGCCGGTCCCGAGCAGCCGAAGATTGCCGCGACGAGCCCGGCGCTGCCGGTCTTCAGATTGAGATTTGCCGGCAGGCTCCGCAGTCCGGCGCCGATCCCGGGTCCCGGCTCAATGAAGCGGCCCTTGGTGCTGTCCATGTTTTCTCCTCCCCTGAATCGAATAAACCGGTCGACGGCTGGCTCAGCGTCCCATGAACGTGGGCTTTCGCTTCGCGTGGAAGGCTTCCACGCCCTCCCTGAAGTCTTCCGACTGGCGCAGACGGCTGTAGTTCAGCCCTTCGAGTTCGATCGCCGTGGTCAGGAAGGCGTCGTCGGTCTCGTTCAGCATCTTTTTCGCCGTGCGCTGGGCGATCGGCGAGAACTCCAGAAGCTCGTCGACCAGTGCGCTCACCGCCGTCTCGAGTTCGCCGTCAGGGACGCATTCCGTGGCGATGCCCCATTCGACCGCCGTCTTGCCGGGGATGCGCTTCGAGCGCATTACGATGTCCTTCGTCCGCGTGACCCCGACGATCTTCTGCAGCCGCGCCGAACCGCCCGAGCCGGGGATCTGGCCGAGCTTTTGCTCAGGCAGCGCATAGCGGCAGGTCTCCGAGACGATGCGAAAATCACAGGCGAGCGAAATCTCGAAGCCGACGCCGAAGGTGTAGCCGCGGTTGGCAACGATGACCGGCTTGGAGCATCGGGCCGGAGCGGCGATGTTCCAGGCGAGCTTGGAGACGTGTTCGGGGCTGGCCTCGAGAAAGCCCTTGATGTTGCCGCCGGAGGAGAAATGCTCGCCCTCCCCGGACAGAACGATGATCCGCACGCGCGCGTCATCGTCCAGTATCTCGAAGACGAGCCGAAGCTGGTCCCGCTCCGGCATCGAGATGATGTTGTAGGGTGGGCGCGCGAGAACGATGTCGGCACGCTGTTTGGCCGGGTCGATCGTGACCTTGAAGCCGTCGAGTTCGGCAAGGCGCGGGTCGCTGAAGCTGTAGGTTTCGCTCATGGACGTTCCTCAATTGTTTCAGGAGAGTTGGGTGTCGCCGCTCGCAGGGGCGGCTGTTTCCGCGTCGTATTCGCCGGCGACGAGCTTGCGGCGCAGAAGCTTGCCGACCGGGGACTTCGGAATCTGGTCGACGAAGACGTAGGCACGCGGACGGCGAAAATTCGCCAGGCCGGAGCTCTTGCAATGGGCGTCGAGATCGGCCTCGTCGACGGCGCCCGATCGCTTGACAAAGGCCGTGACGATCTTGCCCCAGCGCTCATCCGGAAGGCCGACGACGGCGACCTCGGCGACGGCGTGATGCAACGAGAGACAGCTTTCGACTTCGACCGGCGAGACATTTTCGCCGCCGGTTATGATCATGTCGTCGGCACGCCCGGTGACGAACAGGTCGCCTTCCTCGTCGAAATAGCCGGTGTCCCCGGTGAAGTACCAACCGTCGCGGATCGCCTTGGCGGTCGCCTCGGGGCGTTTCCAATAGCCCTCGAAGGCCTCGTCGCCCTTGAGCAGCGCGACGATCTCGCCCTCGACGCCGGGCTTTGCCTTCGTCTCGGCGTCAATGGCGCCGAGCGTTACCACGCGGATCATCTGGTTGAGCCCGGACCGCCCTGCCGAGCCGGGTTTCAACGGCGCCTTCTGGTCGATCGTGCAGGTGTAGACCTCCGAGGAGCCGTAGTGATTGACGAAGAGTTCCGGCTCGAAGGCGGAATTCAGCTTCTTCATCAACCCGTCGGTCATCGAGGCGCCGGCAAAGCCGAGCTTGGTGACGGAGGCGACCCGCGCTTTCGAGAACGCCTCGTGGTGGATGATGTCGTGGTAGAGCGTCGGAACCAGATAAAGGTTGGTGACCTTCTTCGCCTCGATCGTCTTCAGTGCGCTCGCGACGTCGAAGCGCGGCAGGCAGACGAAGGCGCCGCCGATCAGTGAGGACGCGAGCAGCGATCTGACGCCCATCGTATGGTAGAGTGGCATGACGCCGAGGGTCCGTTCGCCATGCCGATAGAGGTTTTGCGCGACATGGGCGAGCGCCGCGGCACGCTCGGCGCGGTGGCGGCGCGGCACGCCCTTCGGCCGCGACGTGGTGCCGGACGTGTAGAGCATCAGCGACCAGTCGTCGGCGGAAGCCTGCGGCGAGGCGTCGGGGGCGCTGCCCGACAACATGTCGCCCAGCGAGTCGGCGCCGTGCTCCGCCTCACCCGCCATGATCCTCGGCACGTTCCGCGACTTCTGCGACGCCGCGACCGCTGCAACCGCGACGTCCTGATAGAAGATCGCCCTGGCTTCGCTGTCCTCCAGCGCATGGTCGATCTCGTCCGGCTTGGCCCGCCAGTTGAGCGGCGTGACGATCAGCCCCGCCAGCTGGCCGGCCCAGTGGAGCGACGCGTTTTCCCAGCGGTTCTGCATGATCGTCAGAACATGGTCGCCGGGCTTCAGGCCCATCGCCCGCAGGCCATCGACCAGAGCCGAGATCTTCGCGAACCAGTCGGCATAGGTCAGATCAAGATCGCCGTCTGAGATCGCGAGCGCGTTCGGATCGCGTTCGACACTGGCGATGAGACTGGTCCCAAGGTCAAGCATTGGCGGCCTCCTCCTCCTTCATTTGCGCTTGCGCGGCGAGCGCCGCTTTGACGATCGGCGCGTAGCCGGTGCACCGGCACAGGTGCCCGGAGAGATGTTCGCGAATGACCGCCTCCGAAGCGTCCGGCGCGCGCTTCAAGAGTGCGTCGAGGCTCATCAGGATACCGGCGGTGCAGAACCCGCATTGCAGCGCGAAATGCTCGCGGAACGCCGCCTGGAGCGGCGAGAGTTCGCCGGCCGCCGGCTCCAGCCCCTCGACGGTGCGGATGTCCGCGCCCTCGGCCTGCGCCGCCAGCATCAGGCAGGCGCGTACGGGCTCGCCGTCCACCTGCACGGTGCAGGCGCCGCAGACGCCGTGCTCGCAGCCGACATGGGTGCCGGTTTCGCCCAGGACGTGGCGCAACAGATCCGTCAGCAACATCCGTCCGGGCGCATGCGCGGTGACCTCCCGCCCGTTGAGGCGGAAGCCGATGGCGTGGCGTCCCTCTCGGCTCAGCTTCGGCATGAGATGGCCTCCTTGACGGTCTGGCGCCCGAGCGAGCGCACGAGGTCGCGGCGGTAGCGAGCGCTGGCATGCAGGTCGTCGCGGGCACCGAGGCTCCAGGCGAATTCGTTGAGGGCGTCTTCGAACCCGTCGTCGGACGGGTCCGGCAGATCGATCGCCTGGGGCGTGTCGGCGACGCCGCCGACGGCAAGACGGTTCGTGCCGTCCGGCCGTGCGATTGCCGCACAGGCGACGATGGCAAAATCGCCATGCCGGCGTGCGATTTCGCGAAACGCGGTTCCCGTTCCCATCGGATGGGCCGGAAAGGCGACGGCCTCGATCATCTCGCCGGGCTCGACGGCGGTCGCCATCATGCCCATGAAGAACGCCGACGCAGCCAGGACGCGCTTCTTCCTGCGATTGCGCAGATGCATCTCGCCGCCGAGGGCCAGGAGAGCAAGCGGCAGTTCGGCGCTCGGATCGGCATGGGCCAGCGACCCGCAGACCGTGCCCCTGGACCGGGTCTGGGCGTGGCCGACCCATGGCATCATCGCCGCGATCATCGGCAGGAGGCCGGCGAGCGGCGCCCAACGTTCCAGCTCGGCCTGCCGGACCGCGGCCCCGACGAAGACCTGCCCCTTTCGCTGCTCGATCCGTTGCAGCTCGCAAACCCGCGTGATGTCGACCAGGACTGATGGCCGGGCGAGCCGCATATTGAGCATCGGCACCAGCGACTGGCCGCCGGCGATCACTCGGGCCTCGTCGCCGGCCTCGTGCAGTGCATCGAGCGCTTCACCGAGAGCATCGGCGCGCACATAGTCGAAGGGAGCCGGCTTCATCGGCCACCTCCGATCAGTGCCTTGAGCCGGGCGAACACCCCTGCCCCCGGCACTTTTCCGCCGCCGGCATGATTGGCCAGCGCCTTGAAGAACTGGCCGATGACGACGCGCGCCGCGCCGTCGAGAAGCCGGCCGCCGACCGAGGCGACCTTGCCGCCGATCCCGGCCTCGTAGGAATAGGAGATGCGGGTCCGCCCGCCGCCGAGATCCTCCAGCGTGACCCGGCCCGACCCTTCGCCAGAACCCAGCGCCCCGACGGTCTTGCCGCTCAGCGTCACGGCATTCGGCGCGTCGAGGTCCGACAGCTCGATATCGGCCTTGTAGCGTCCCTTGACGGGCCCGACGCCCAAGGTCACGTCGGCGGTAAAATGGGTCTCGGAGACTTTTGTGACGCCGTGCGAGCCGGGAATGATCGCTTCGAGCGTTGCCGGATCGAGCAGCATGCGCCAGACCTCTTCGCGCGAAGCCGCGACCTCCGCCGAGCCCCCACCGGTCAGTTTGCGCTGGCCGCCGGGCGCGGTGTCCTCCACTTGCGTCGGCTTGACCTTCGGCTGGGGTTCGTCGCCGGCCAGAAGCGCTGCAATGCGGCTCGGTGAGACGGGCAGCACGATGTCGTCGGCGCCGATCGCGTCAGCGACGGCATTGGCGATGCAAGCCGGCGTCGACATGCAATTGCCTTCGCCCACTCCCTTGGCGCCAAGCGGCGTGAAGGGCGACGGGCTTTCGTAATGCAGGATGATCGGCTCCGGGACTTCCATCACCGTTGGGATCAGATAGTCGGCGAGCGTTCCCGACAGGAAGCTTCCGTCCGCGCCATAGGCGAACTCTTCGAGGAGTGCTGCGCCCAGCGCCTGGGCGAAACCGCCGCGCACCTGGCCATCGACCATCGCCGGATGCAGAATTGTCCCGCAGTCGTGCATCGTCACATAACGGTCGATCCGGACAGCGCCGGTGTCCCGGTCGATCTCGACGCCGCAGAAATCGAAGATGAAACCGTGGCAGAGCGAGGAATTCACCTCGTCCGCGGCATTCGGCGCCTGCAATTGCTCGGGCGTCCAGAACACCGTCTCGCGGATGGTCTGGTCGACCGAGTCAGGCAAGGTTCCCGGCGCCCAATGGGCGGCCGCGGCAACGCGCGCGAAGGACACCGAGTTGTCAGGATTGGATCTGGCGAACGCCCGGCCTTTACCAAACTCCACTTCCCCTGACTGAATGTTCAGCTGCCCGGCGGCGACCTCGCCGAGCTTTGCCCGCAATCGGTCAGCCGCAAGCTTGGCGGCACCCGCCACGGCGGGTGCGAAGCGGCTGGAATAGTTGCCTGACGCGATCGACCAGGCGTCCCGCCCCGTATCGACATCGGCGACGACCGTGATCGCCGTCGGATCGAGGCCGAGCGTGTCGGCGACGACTTGGGACAAGACCGTTCGATGCCCTTGCCCCTGCGGCACGGAGGCGACCTTGACCGAAACCGCGCCGAGCGGATCGATGGAGATGGTCGCCGTTGCCTGGGCGCCGTTCTTTGGCCCAGCTTTCTCGCGCTGTCCGGGCGTCAGAACGGTAGTGATGTAGCCCATATTGGAGACGCTCGGCTCGACCACGGCGGCAAGACCGATACCGTAGAGCCGGCCCTCGGCGCGGGCCTCGTCGCGGCGCCGCTTCAGCTCGTTGAGACCGCCTTGCGAAACCGCTCGATCGAGAGCGGACTGGTAGTCGCCGGAATCCAACAGCGCGCCGCTCGCAGTGCGATAGGGAAAGCCCGCTGCGGGAACGAGATTGCGGCGGATGACGTCGAGCGGATCGAGATCGAGCTCTTTTGCGATGCGCTGCATCAGTCGTTCGAGCGGAAAGTAGATCTGAGGACCACCGAAGCCGCGATTGAGACCGGTCGGAGTCTTGTTGGTCAGCACCACACGGTTGCGGATCGAAAGATTGTCGATCGCATAGGCGCCGGTCATGTTGCCATGCATGCGGTAAAGCGTCGCCGGCTCGGGCGCGCGCAGGTGTGCGCCGCAGTCCTCGATCTGATCCCAGTCGAGCGCCGTGATCCGGCCGTCCGGATCGACGGCCGCCTCTAGCCGCGTCACACGGTTGGTCGCGGAGACAGAGGCGGCGAGATGCTCAAGCCGATCCTCGATCCACTTGACCGGCCGGCCGGCGATACGCGCCGCGACGCCCATCAGGATCATGTAGGGAAAGACGCCCTGCTTGATCCCGTAGCTGCCACCGGAAGATGGCGGCGTTCTGAGCCGAATCCTGTTACCGGGGACCTTCAGCGCACGGGCCACCACCGCGTGGATCGAAAACGGCCCTTGGAAATTGGCGAGAATGTCGTAGGCGTCCTCGCCCGGCTCGTAGCTGGCAACGACACCGTAGGTCTCGATGGGCGTGCAGGAATTACGGGGATAGGCAACGTCGATGCTGATCCGGTGCGCCGCCGATGCGAAGGCACCTTCCGGATCGCCGTAGGAAAAACGACGCTCGTTGATGAGATTTGAGCCGAGCGAAGGATGCAGAACCGGCGCATCGTTCTCAAGCGCTGCAACCGGTTCCACCACCGCCGGCAGAACCTCGTAGTCAACCGCAACTTCGTCCGCTGCGTCCTCCGCAAGATAGCGATCGGCGGCAATGACGATAGCGACAGGCTCGCCGACATAGCGCACGCGATCCGTCGCGATCGGCCAGCATTGGACATCCGCCTTGACGCCGACGGTCATCGAGCGCGTCAAACGCTTGACGTCCTCTCCCGTGACGACAGCGGCGACGCCTTCGCTCTTAAGCGCCTGCGACACGTCGATCGAGCGGATCGTTGCGTGCCCATGCGGCGAGCGGACGATGACCGCTTCCATTGTGCCGACCGCCGTTGGCATGTCATCCACGAAACGGGCACGTCCCGTCAGGAGCGCCGGATCCTCGACACGCGGAACCGATCGGCCGATCCAACGATCGGCGGATGGATTGATCGTCAATTGAACCTCCCCGACGCCTCAGCGGGCGCCTCTCATGGGAGGTTACGGCTTTCGGGTTCGCCGCCGCGATCCCGAAGCGTCACATGACTTACCGAGGAGTCCCAAAATCGCCGCTGTCTGGACCGCTCGAGCGAAAAGCCGCGACCTGACGAAACGTGCTCGGAGAGGAGCCGGCATGGTCATGAAAGAAGCGGGAAAAATGCGCCGGCGCGGAAAAACCGAGGCTCTCGGAGAGGGCCGCGAAGGAGGCCGTCCCTTCCGACACTGCCTTAACCGCACGCTCCATTCGCACGACGTTGAGGTAGACGCGCGGGCTGACACAGAGCGAGGTTTCGAACAGCCGGAAGAAATGCGCCCGTGACAGGCCGACGTCGCTGGCCAGCCGGTCCATGTTGCCGACGCCGCCCGGATCGGTGGCGATCATCCGTGTGGCCCTGCGAACTCGCGGATCGACGACCGCCGCGGCCGCCAGGCGCAGCGAGACCGGCGTGTCCCGCCACGCGGCGAAGCGCTCGATGATGGCGATCATCAATTCGGCGAGAAGGCGCTCATGGCCGTCCGCATCTGCGGGATCGTGCACCATCGCCTCGGCAAGGCTCCGCGACAGGCGGCGTATGCAGGGCGTCGTCGCGCCGACAGTCTTTGCGAAGAAATCCGGCGCGCCGCTCGCCTTCCAGTTCGAGCGAAACCCGCCAAGCCAGCCCGGCTCGATGTAAAGGGCGAGGATGATCGTCGCCGGCTGCCAGTCGTAATGAGCGTAGGCATGCGGCTCCCAGGCGTTGATCAGGATGGCGCTTTCGTCGGTCAGCGGCGCGATGCGATCGCCGACCGAGAATTGCGTATCCGCGCCCTCGACCTTCAACAGAACATGGCAGTGGGGATGAGCGTGACGCACGAGCGGGCGGTCCATGTCGAGCAGCGCGACACGACCGAACGTTCCCCTAGCTACTCTGAGCGCATTCGACATTTTCGATCCTTACCACAGCGCAGGTTCGAAAGCAGCAGGCTTGGCCAGCGCGGCGGAGTCGTAACAAGGGCGGGGGGAACGCAACGCGACGGCTGGTGGGCGACAATCGCCGCGACGCTCGTCGAAACAGATGGACGGTGCGCTTTGCACGGAAGGTCTCGTCGTCGTGAGGGCGACGAGCCATATCGACGCAGTCGACGCGGCTCCACTCCGGTCGGGCGTCTTGACCGCTCTTTTGAGATCGGCCTCCTGGGCCAGCCCTGGGCGGCATGGCTGACATCCCCAGTGGCTGAACGCAATCTTCACCCTGCTTACACCGCCGCTGCTGCTGGCCGGCCATGCCACCTTCCGGGAGGTCTTCGCAAAGGACAGGCTGCGGGTTTGGATGTTTCTTTCACTATCCCTTGGTTCGACATGATCCCCTCGGCGGTGGCCTTCGCCATTTGGTCGCTGGCCGTACCCGGCCTTTCCGCCGATGCCTCAACCATGCAAGTCATCGACGCCTTGTTGGTGTCCTCGCTGCTTTCCCAGACCCGCCGCAGCGTGGGCGTTCAGTGAGAACCGATGATTGCTTCGTTGCGGCTCATGGAAGCCCGCGACAAGCGCCGTCTTCTGAAGCAGGAACGCGATCTTCAGGCGGTGCAACTCCTCATCTTCGACGAACTCGGCTACGTGCCGCTGTCGCCGACGGGCGCCGAGCTTCTGTTCGAGGTGTTCTCGCAGCGCTACGAGCGCGGCTCCACCATATCGTCACGTCGAACCTGCCGTTCGAGGACTGGACGAGCGCCCTGGTGTCGGAGCGGCTCACCGGTGCGCTGCTCGATCGCCTGACGCACCACGTCCATATCCTGACGATGAACGGCGACAGCTACCGCCTCAGGCAGTCCGCCGGACGACGTCGGGCTGCCGCGGCAAGGGCGGAGCAAAACCATGCCACCGCCAAGACCGTGGATCCCGATACCGGCGACATCACTGACCCCTGATCCTCAGGATAAACGGTGGGCCTGGTTTTGCTCCGACGTTGACACGTCTTCCCGGAAACGCGGGCGACATCATTCGGAATTCGCATTTGGGACCTTGTCGCGGCTCGCCATCTTGGTAGATGCCGAATTCATCGTGGGACGAGAGCAAGAGCGAACTCGTCCAAATCGTCGACGAGATCGCGAGCCGCGATATTCTCGACGCTCATCCGATTCCTTGCTTCAGGATCGGCGCGGGCGGGGCGAACGGATATCGTCAAGGAATGATCAATGCCCGGGAGTTTGATTCCTCGGCGTCCTTTCGCATCGCGTCCATAAGCATGCTGCGACGCTGCGGACCGGTGATTCATCGCGACCGCGATCTGGGCCGAATTCCACCCTGCGGACTGCGCGTTTTTCCGAAACTGATGCCGAAGGGACCGCAGTGTCATGAGTGGATCGGTACGATGGATCTGGAGCAGTTTCGCGCAGCGAGCCACGACCTTTTCCTCACTCCCATAGTGCCTCAGGTTCTTCTGCAAATCGTCGCAGATCAACTTGATCGTTTCGATGCACTTTCGGCCGAGAGGCCTTAGATTGAGTTCGCGAACTGGCACGAGGCCCCGCATCATGCGATCGCTCATCTTTGCAGACGAGATGAAAAGCACGTCGTTTTGAACCCAAGAGTTGGCCCATTCTGACGGTCGTAATCCGACCATATCGCCAATCGCTAATACCCGCCTGCGCTTGATCTGACTCAGCTGTGATTTTCCTGTCCTGGGCGTTCGTGATTCCCTGTCTGGCGAAGGGAGGGAAAGAGCGATGGCCGTAAGAATCAACGAGGACCTGTCGGCTG
>NZ_JACSGS010000027.1:0-25730 GCF_014334315.1 Aurantimonas sp. DM33-3
GCAAGCCATCATCGACGCTTGCTGCGATGCCTGGAACCGCGCCACCAGAGATCCAAGCCGCATCCGGTCCCTTTGCAACTACCCGTACATTAAAGCGGTCAGTTCATGAGCGGGCCGGTATGATTGTGTAACATCAAATGTGTCCTTGTTCTTCTTGGCCGAGCCTCCAGAGATAATCATGCGGCGAAGGCCATTCGCTATCTGTACAGGTCGCACTCCGCCGCTTCTGGATGCGGACCGACCCCATATCCGGAGCGCCAGCCAGTGAATGACCTCGAACTGGCTGCGAAGCCGGTTTTGCCGGTCGGCGGTCAAATCACTCCGAGAGCACGCATGGCTTCGGCCACGCGAACAAAACCGGCGATGTTCGCGCCGAGCACGTAGTTCTGGGGAGCCCCATACTCCTCGGCTGTATCAGCGCAAAGGTCGTGGATGTTGCACATAATCTCCGCTAGCCGCTCCTCCGTGCGTTGGAATGTCCAGCTGTCACGAGACGCATTCTGCTGCATTTCCAGCGCGGAAGTCGCGACGCCTCCTGCGTTCGCGGCCTTTCCAGGCGCGACTAGCACGCCGGCGCTCTGGAATACGTCGATCGCGTCGGGCGTGCAGGGCATGTTCGCCCCTTCGCCGACCGCTCCGACGCCGTTCTTGACCAGCGTAACGGCGTCTTTGCCCGACAACTCGTTCTGTGTGGCGGACGGCATGGCCACGTCGCAGGCAACATCCCAGATAGAACCACCCTCGACATGATGCGCGCCAGAACCCTTTAGTCTCGGGTACTCGGAAAGGCGCCCGCGCCGAACCTCCTTGATCTCCTTTATTAGATCGAGGTCGATTCCCGTCTCATCCACGACATAGCCGCCAGAATCCGAGCAGGCGATGACGGCGCCCCCAAAAGCCAGCACCTTCTCCATCGTGTATATCGCGACGTTGCCTGCACCCGATACGACGACGCGCTTGCCCTCGAGGGTCTCTCTGCGTCTCTCAAGCATGCGCTGCACGAAATAGGTAGCGCCGTATCCCGTGGCTTCCGTCCGTGCGCGTGAGCCGCCATAGGACAGGCCCTTGCCGGTCAGCACGCCCGATTCGTAGCGATTCGTCAGCCGCTTGTACTGGCCGAACATGTAGCCAATTTCTCGGCTGCCCACTCCAATGTCGCCCGCCGGAACGTCCGTGTTCTCGCCGAGGTGCCGGTGCAGTTCGGTCATAAAGGACTGGCAGAAACGCATGATCTCACCATCGGAGCGGCTACGAGGATTAAAGTCCGAACCACCCTTGCCCCCGCCGATCGGCAAGCCGGTGAGCGCGTTCTTGAAAACCTGCTCAAAGCCGAGGAATTTGATAATCCCCAGGTTTACCGACGGATGGAACCTGATGCCGCCCTTGTACGGCCCGAGCGCCGAATTGAACTGGACGCGGAAACCGCGGTTGATCTGGACCTGGTTCTGGTCATCGACCCATGGCACGCGGAAGATGATCTGCCGTTCCGGTTCGCATACGCGCTCGATCAGTGCGTTCTCCGCGTAGCCGGGGTGTTTCGCTACGACCCGGCCAAGACTCTCCAACACCTCGCGCACGGCTTGGTGAAATTCGGTCTCGCCGGCGTTGCGGCGAAGGACCTCGGTCAGGATCGGTTGGAGCTTCTCATCGACTGGGGACATGTTATCTTTTCCATTAGGCTCGGGAACGGCTGTCGTACGCCGGTGTGTGAACTCGAACCGCAACAGCCGGAGTGTCGGCCGCTCCGGGAGAACAATCAGCTTCGCAAAGTATGTAGTGCGTCTGGGACAGGCGACTGAGGGCAAGACGGGAGCTTTCGGAATCATAGGGACCCCCAAATCTCGGTCTCAGCGACGAAAGCTGTCTTCTCTAAGTCGCTGATAAGAACCTCGATCTGAATAACCCACCGGCCTCGCTTGATGAATTACACCTCGCCGGCAAATCGCCCCCCGAGACGGCGACAATGGCCGCTCAAGTCTGCGGATGACAAGGCCGTCGCCCGGCGTCATCCGAGCCAGAAGGCCCCAGAGAGGCCAGAGGGAGCCTGCGGATCACGGACCTCGGCTCCCCGGCGGGTAGTGTCACCCCAAACGAAAATTCGTCGTACCACTCGTCCGGCAAGTTGCCTCCCGTCCACGCTATCTCCCTTACACCCTGAAACAGGGTCTGATCGACAGGACCGCCGGAATGAGCTTTTTCATTAGGATCTCCTTCGGGGACTGGACGAAGCGCAAAGAACGACATCTGGCCTCCGGAAGAAGCCTCCGGCAAGTTTTCGACGAGAGGGATGTTGAGGTGTGACGTCCGGGTCATCTCACGTGCACGGCAAACCTCGAGATCACCAGATGATCGCCGTGGGCGGCCTGGGCGAAGAGGTAATAGGTTCCCGGCTCCGGGAACGTAATAGCTGCCGCAACCTCCGGGCCGAAAGCGACTGGGATCCCCGGATGATTACCTTTCACTTCCAAGGCTACTGCCCCATGATCACTATGGTCGACGGCCCCGTGGGGCTGCGCGATAAGAGTCCCGTGGGTATGCAGAAACGTCGTCAGGTCATCCTTCACGACGGCAAGATGCAACGGGGCTTCGAGATAGGGTCGAAGGCTCGTAACGGGCATCTTGTTCTTCATAAAACGGTAAGAAAAATTTGCCTCTTCGCCCGCCTTTACCGTATCCGGCTGGTCTAGCGTTACGGTGTAGGTTTGGCTTTGGACCGCGTCCTGCAAAACAACTGGTTCTGTGTAGCGGTCGTCTTCTTCCAGCTTGACGGAAGTCAGGCCGGGCCGAGCTTCCGATTGCGCTACAGGATCGGAAGGCGCACCGGCGACGTCCACGAGGAACTGCGTGTCCTGGGCACCATGCGCCACCGTCACGAAATCGACGGCGACGAGGTAGCGTCCCGCCCGGGGAAAGTTGAAGAACACCTTCGCAGATCCATCCTTTACCGGTTCGTCAAAATCCTGCGGATGGATGTGACCAAGCACCTGCATATCGTCGCTGACGACGACCACGTGCAGCTTGCGCCCGTGATGCTTGAGCAGCCCCTGGACTGGCTGTCCGGACGAATCGGCCAGAGCGAATGCAAGCTCTGCGGACGTTCCCGCTTCCAACTTCTTCGGATGCGTTTGCAGTACGACGTCCGCCGTGTCGTGTGCAGCGCTGCTGTGTGCGTGGGTGCCACCAGCCGCGGGCTGTTGGTGCGTCTGGTGGCCGTGGCCAGCCGCTTGCGCTACTTGGCTGTGCACTTCGCGAGCGGCCAGGCTTGCGCTTGTTGATGTAAGCACGCTCATGCTGATCGCAGCGGCTGCGCTAATTCTGATCATGATCAATTCCTGCTGTTGAGGTGCCCTGTGACAGGACGCGATGACGACGGGTCGATCGCAAGGGAGTGGACGGTGACCGCCGCCCACTCTCTTCGCGCCTCCCGCCGCTTAGTGGCCGCTGTCGTGCTCGTTCGGCGGGGCGTCGAACACTTCTGGGTTCTCCTCTCCCTCGACAATCAGGTAGCCTGCCAGGCCCCGCTCCGCTCTCGACAGAGCATGGTCAACCAGCACGTACCGCCCGGGCACTTCACATTTGAATTCCACGATGTTGGCTGATCCAGGCGGAACAATGATGCTCTGGACGTCGGTGATGGGGGGACTCGTCACCGATCCCAACTGGTAAGCCTTGTCGAAAATTTCTCCGATCACGTGGAAACCAGAAGTGCAGTTCGGTCCGCCGACGCCAAAATAGATGCGAACCGTCTCACCCACCGCGGCTTTCAAAGGATAATGATCAGTCAGGGCCCCGACATGCCCGTTGAAGACAAAATACTCGGGCCGCTCGTTGAGTAGCTTCTCGTAGCTTTCGGTCAACAGGCCACTGAGCATTTTCCGGTTTCTCGCATCCGCGTCGGCCAATCAGGGACCGACAGCTTGTCTGGAAGCTCTTGTGGCGGGAATCTCGGAGCGCTACTTTGCGCTGGCGCAAATAAGAATTCTTTGCCGCACTGGTCCTTCGTTCCTCAGAATGCGGAAGCTTGAGATTTCCGGCTTCCTCACGACCGCAGCCGGCCGGGCGGGCGCCTCGTGATCTCCCAGAAGCGTTCGTTTGGTCGGGTCGGCTACAAGCCCGCCCGAAGGCTCCATTGTTGGACCACTGGCCAGACGGCGTCCCTACATCATATCGTTGCGCAACAGCGAGGTGAGGAACTGCCTTGCAGTGAAAACGGGGAGCACTGGATGGCCCTGAAGCAGGCGGAAGCAGGCGAAATCGTTGATCTCTCGCCACTGGGGGCCGCGCCTGAAGAATTTCAGGACAGCCGCAATCGTCAAATCGGAAGCTTTCGAGGCTGTACGCCTGGTCGTTCGGGCGGGCGCTACGGTCCCGACGCATCATGTCCCGGGGCCAATCACACTTCTCTGTTTGGAAGGGCGAGCGGTGATCGCCTTGCCGGAGACCGAAGTGGAACTGGAACCCAATGACTGGATCTATCTGAAAGGCGGGGAGCCCGCACTCGATCCTCGGCATCTCAGATTCGTCACTTCTCCTTACAATCATCTTTGTAGGCTGATCAATTGATGCTGGAGTTGCAGAAAACCGGACGTCTGAGGAGGGTGAAAGCTCACTGCAGATAGCCGATCAGATGCCGCTCCCCGTGTTAACTGTACCCGCGCCGCCGTCCTCATCCCGCCGCCTCTTCAGCCTCGTCGCTCGGGCCGCCGCGCAGTTGAAACAGGAAAAGCCTGATGGCTGCACTGTCCACCTCCACGTCCGACCGTTCCGCGCCCCGCGCGGCGCTGAAGTCGGGCGACCTCTCCCGCGACGGCCGAGGAAGGATCCGGTCGATGCCGCCGATCCTGCACTACGGCTTCAGGCCCTTCTTCTTCCTGGCTGCGCTCCACGCGGGGCTCGCGATCCCGCTCTGGCTCTGGGCCTTCTTCAGCGGCGTCCAGTTCGGCGGTCCCTTCGAGGGCATGCAGTGGCACGCGCACGAGATGCTGTTCGGCTATTTGAGTGCGGTCCTTGCGGGCTTCATCCTGACCGCGATTCCCAACTGGACCGGCCGGCTGCCTCTCAGTGGGCTGCCGCTGCTGGCGCTTGTCGGCCTATGGATTGCCGGAAGGGCAGCCTGCCTGTTCTCGCCCGATCCCTGGCTGGCTATGGCGGTGGACCTGACATTTCCTGCAGCTCTAAGCTTCGCCATCTGGCGCGAGGTTCTCGCAGGGCGAAATTGGAAGAACGCGCCGGTCGCGGCGATGTTCACCGTACTCGGGCTGGCCAACGCCGTCGACCACTTGGGGAACATGGGCATCGGGCCATATGGTCTCGGTCAACGTCTGTCCCTCGCCGTCGCGGCAACCCTGCTCGCGCTCATCGGTGGACGGATCGTGCCTAGCTTCACGCGCAACTGGTTGGTCAAGGAAGGATCTACCAGGGTTCCGTCGCCTTTCGGCGCGCTCGACAGAGCCGCCCTCGCGGCAACGGTCGTCGCGATGCTGGCATGGGCCGGCTTGCCGCAAACGCCAGCAGCGGGCGTTGCGCTGTCCCTGGCCGGTCTCCTGCTCGCGGCAAGATTGACGCGGTGGTGCGGCATGGCGACGCTGACCCAGCCGATCCTGTTCGTTCTCCACCTCGGCTATGGGTGGCTGGCCCTTGCACTCGTTCTCATGGGCATCAGCCAGTTCGTCGCTTTCCTGCCGGCTTCAGCCGCGCTCCACGCCCTCACGTCAGGCGCCGTTGGATCCATGACGCTCGCGGTCATGACCCGAGCGAGCCTTGGCCACACAAGACGGGCGATCATCGCCGACCGCTCCGTCGTCGCGATGTATGGATTGGTATCCGTCGGGGCCGGTCTGAGGGTAGTCGCGCCGTTCGCAGGCGACTGGTATACCACGGCGCTCGCTTTGGGCGGAGCGCTCTGGTGTTGCGGCTTCCTGCTGTTCGCCGTCCGCTTTGCGCCGATACTCTGGGGGCCCCGCGCCGGCGCTTGAACGCCGTGCGCCCTCTTCGTCGTCGCGGATGAACCGCGTGGCGCCACCGATGCGTCGTGCTGGCGGCCGACCTCATGTGCAGCGCCGGCTTTCTGACGGTTTTCGGGTTTGCTGGCGAACGTCTGTTAAAGAAGCGCCTGGCAAGCAACCGCAGTCAGGAGTTCGCGGCGTCTGTGGCATTTTGCGGCAGCCTGCCCCTCGACCGATGCGGCCGAGCGAGAGACCGGCGAACTCTACGCCGTACCCCGGAAAGGCGCCGGAGCCCATCACACACAAGCACCGCCGGCTACTGCCATGCGGTGCTTCCAAAGATCGGTTATATCGCACTCTTCGCTGGAGGGACTCAGGCGTTGGTGACTGCCTGAGCTCCCCCGACGGTTGGGCTCAATTCGACGCTACCGTCTCGCTGAAGAGGTCGGCAAAGGCGGCCTTGGCCTTCCCGGGATGGGTTACGGCCTGAGCCTCGTCGGCATTTGCAGGTTCGCCGACCTTGATCAACGCGACCATGCCCATCCCGTAGTGTGGCGTGCACTTGACGCCGTATAGGCCTTCAGCGTCCATGGTGACCGTGAATTCCTTGTTGAACTTGCTCTTGAAGGACTCCGCTCCCTCGGGAAGCATACCCTTGATGCTCTCGACGTTGTGCCCCTTGTCGGTCGGCACGAAGCGGATCGTGTCGCCGGGAGCGGCAACGATCAAGTCCGGCTCGAATACCATGGCACCCTTGGCGCCCTTGTTGAGCATCTGGACCTCGATTTCGGCCGCTCCTGCCGCGCCTGCGACCATGACTGCACCGAGCGTGATGGCGACCAGAAGTTTTTTCATTTTCATGTCCTCTTGTTCCGACAGCTTGGGCTGCCGTTGCCCCCTCAATAGGCCGGTGCGCCGAGCGACAGTTTGCGCAAGCGCAAACGGGAGTTAGAAGACTGTCCGACTGGTCACGAGAGACGATTGCATGGCTTTAGACAGATCGCTGATCGCCGCCCTTCCCGCCTTCGCCGATCTAGGCGCCCGTGACCTGGATGCCATCCTCGCGTCGGCGCGATCTTCCCGGTACCCGAAGAATTCGGAAATCTTCACCCAGGGCGAGAAGGCCGAGCAGTTCTTCCTCCTGCTGTCGGGCCACATAAGGGTGGTCCGCACCACGCCTGACGGGGAACAGGTGATCGCCCGCTACATCAACGAGGGGGAGCTGTTCGGCATCGCCATTGCGATGGGGACTAGAACCTATCCGGCCAGCGCGATCGCCGCAGTGGATTGTGTGGGCATCGCCTGGCCGAATTCCGTATGGCACGACCTGCAGTCCCGGTTCCCGGCCTTCGGTGCAAGCGCGTATCAGACCATCGGGAATCGCTTGCAGGAGACGCAGGCGCGCGTCGTGGAGATGTCGACCCAGCAGGTCGAGCAGCGGATTGCCAGCGCGGTGCTTCGGCTGGTGTCGCAGTCCGGGCGAAAGACACCGGACGGTATCGAGATCGACTTCCCGATCAGCCGCCAGGATATCGCCGAGATGACCGGCAGCACGCTTCACACCGTCAGCAGGCTGCTGAGCGCCTGGGAAGACCAGGGGATCGTACGCAGCGGGAGACAAAAGGTGACGGTGAAGGATCCTCACGCCCTGATGCTGGTGGCCGAGAACAGGCCGCGAAAATAGGCTTCGTCACAGTATATTCGGCTATGTCAAGCCTGCAGAACCTGCGGTCGGAGTTCGGCGATCTAGGGTGTTCGACCTCCTCCGCGTCGCGCAATGATTAGCGAACGCACTCCCGCGATCCGATCATTCAGCGCCGCGGCGGACTCGGGTGCCCAAGGGCCCCTCCCTGTGACCTCTTCGGCTATTCGTGCAGGCCTACAGGTGCTCTTGCTGCGACCTCGTTGCGACCTGATCCCCGGAGATTGTCTCAATGTCCGACGATTTGTCCGCCGCGGGACGGCCTCGCATCGCTGTCAGGAGTTCCGCGGCGAACGCCGTCTCGTTGATCCCATGAGCGGCACACGCATCCGCGACCGTGTGGAATATCCCGATCGGGCAGCCGATGCACAGCATCCTGTTGCGGATCATGACGCCGATCGTTGCGGGCCACCTGCGCATGATTTCATCCACTGGCATCTTAGGATCGATCGCTGAGGGATTCATGCTGCGTCTCCTTGAGACCCAATCTCTAGCTCCCGTCGATCATCGGACTTTGTCAGTGCGCAAACAGCAGCACGAATTGCTGCGGTGCAGCAGCTTTCGCTGCCGCCCGTAACGCCTGAATTGCAATGTTGCTGTGGAAGGGACGCCCGGCTTGATGCAGGTTCCTTTCGACGCGACAGATCATGGCCTACCGCAGGCAAGTCTAGCAAAGAAGCTGCGGGAGTATGCGCAAGGGGAATAGATCTGCGTTGTACGGTTGGCGACGAGCACCGCGATGCGCGTCTCGGCATGAACGGATTACCGGAACGACGGGTACAGCGTTAGGGGTTATCATGAAAATAGTCGTCCCAGTCGTCATCGTCGCCCTGATCCTCATAGCGATTATCTTCCTTCTAGGCTTCCCGCCGGCAAGCTGAAGGGCTGCGGCCACGGCTGCCGCACGGTGGCTAAAACTAGCAGGGTGGTCCATAAACGACCGACCTTTTCCAAGCTGCCGCTGAACTCCCGACAAAGCAGGAAGAAATGGCGGCTCGGTCGTTATGGCTTCTTAGTTCCCGGACGCAACAATGGCTTGTTTGGGGGTTTCGGAAGTGAACGGAAGCGTGCATAAGGCGCATCGTTGGTGCATCTTTTTGATGCGCGGCAGCAGCCGCGCCTCACACACCGCTGAACAAGAGTGACGGCGACATGATCTCACAGCTGACACAGGGTGAACGGCAGCTCTCGATCGCAATTATGGCGGTCCTTGCAGCATTCGGCCTTTTGCTGGCGGTCGCGGGGGGCACGGATCCGCTCGGAGTGCACGGGGCGCTGATGCTCGTGGCGGGTGCGGTGGCGATTTTCTTCCTGCTTGCGCACCATGACGATCCGGAGCCGGAGCTCGCGCGACGGTCTTCTGAGTACTACGACGATCCGATCAAGGCCGGTGTCACGCTGACGATGATCTGGGCCGTGTTTGGCATGTTCGTCGGCGTGTGGGTAGCTGCCGAGCTTGCCTGGCCCGTACTGAACTTCGAGACGTCCTGGCTCAGTTTCGGTCGCCTCAGGCCGGTGCATACGACGGGCGTCATCTTCGGCTTTGGCGGCAACGCGCTCATCGCCACCTCCTTCCATGTCGTGCAGCGGACGTCTCGTGCCCGCCTGGCGGGCCAGGTGAGCCCTTGGTTCGTGCTCTTCGGCTACAATCTGTTCTGCATTCTTGCCGTCAGCGGCTACGCAATGGGCCTGACACAGTCGAAGGAGTACGCGGAGCCAGAATGGTACGCGGATCTCCTGCTCGTCGTGGTGTGGGTGACGTATTTCGTCCTCTACATTCGCACGCTGGCGCGTCGGAAAGAGCCCCACATCTACGTTGCGAACTGGTACTTCCTGGCCTTCATCGTGGTCGTGGCGATCCTGCACATCGTCAACAACCTCGCCGTGCCGGTCTCTCTCGGTCACGCCAAGAGCTATACGATCTGGTCGGGTGTCCAGGACGCGATGGTGCAGTGGTGGTACGGCCACAACGCCGTCGCCTTCTTCCTGACTGCCGGCTTCCTCGGCATGATGTACTACTATCTGCCCAAGCGGGCAGATCGGCCGATCTTTTCCTATCGCCTGTCCATCCTCAGCTTCTGGGGCATCACCTTCTTCTACATGTGGGCAGGCTCGCACCATCTGCACTACACGGCCCTGCCGCACTGGGTTCAGACCCTGGGGATGACCTTCTCGGTCATGCTGCTGGTGCCCTCCTGGGCCTCGGCCGGGAATGCGTTGCTGACCCTCAACGGCGCGTGGCACAAGGTGCGCGACGACGCGACCCTGCGCTTTATGTTCGTGGCCGCCGTATTTTACGGGCTCTCGACGTTCGAAGGCTCGTTCATGGCGATCCGCCCCGTCAACTCGCTGTCGCACTACACCGACTGGACGGTCGGCCATGTCCATGCCGGCGCGTTGGGCTGGGTGGCGCTGATTACCTTCGGCTCAATCTATACACTTGTGCCGAGCCTGTGGAAGCGGGAGCGGATGTATTCCGCTACGCTCGTCGAAGTGCACTTCTGGCTCGCGATCGCCGGTACGCTTGTCTACGTCTTCTCCATGTGGAACTCCGGCATAGTCCAGGGTCTGATGTGGCGGACCTATACAGAGAGCGGCACCCTTGCCTATTCGTTTATCGATTCCCTTGTTGCCATGTATCCGTATTACATCGCGCGTGCCTTCGGGGGGCTGCTGTTCCTGCTCGGCGCAGTGGTCGGCTGCTACAATATCTGGATGACGGTCAGTGCCGTGCCGGAAGCCACTGGCCGGCGAGCGCCGGACATGCCTGACGATCGAGCGGCGCAGGCTGTTGCCCCTGCGCCGGCGGAGTAGAACCCATGGCCGAGTTTTTCCACCGCAAGATCGAACGGTCTGCCATTGGCTTTGTGCTCGCAATCATCGCAGCCGCCAGCGTTGGCGGCATCGTCGAGATCGCGCCGCTCTTCACCATCGACGAGACGGTGGAGGAAGCTCCCGACATGCGTCTCTACACCCCGCTGGAGCTGGCTGGGCGGAACATCTACATCAGAGAGGGTTGCTACGCCTGCCACAGCCAGATGATCCGCACGCTGCGCGATGAAGTCGAGCGCTACGGTCCCTATTCTCTGGCCGTGGAGTCCCAGTATGACCACCCAATGCTGTGGGGTTCCAAGCGGACGGGGCCAGATCTTGCGCGCATTGGCGGCAAATATTCCGACTTCTGGCACGTGGCGCATCTGACCAATCCGCGCGACGTCGTCCCGGAGTCCAACATGCCTGCCTATCCCTGGCTGGCCCGCGACGGGTTGGAGACCAGCGACCTTGGCCAGCATCTCGCGGCACAACGTGCTGTGGGCGTGCCTTATACCGACGAGATGATCGCGAACGCCCAGAAGGATGCGATCGGCCAGGCTTCGCCCGACAGCGCGTACGCCGCAGCCGTTCGCGAACGTTACGGCGAGGAGACGCAGATCAGCACTTTCGACGGGGTAGCGACAGAGCTCACCGAAATGGACGCGCTGGTCGCGTATCTGCAGGTTCTTGGACTGCTGACCAACGCCGCCTATCAGGATACCGCCACCCCGGGCGAACCACCGGACCTCGAGGAGCTGACCGCTCCAGCACCAGCACCAGCACCAGCACCAGCACCAGCACCAGCACCAGGAGGCTAACTCCATGGATCTCGACTACGAAACTCTCGTCGTCTTCTCCAAGAGTTGGGGCCTGTTTTATCTGATGGCGTTCTTCCTCGCCGTCGTCGTCTATGCATTCTGGCCGTCCAACAGAAAGCTCTTCGACAGGGCAAAGAAGAGCATTCTCGACAAGGACGATCGGCCATGAAGCCGGAAGATCGCGATCCAGTCAGCGGGCACCGTACAACCGGCCACGAGTGGAATGGTATCAAGGAATTGGACACGCCGGTTCCGCGCGGGGTGCTCATCTTCCTCATCGTGACGCACATCTTTGCGGTGCTGTGGTGGTTCCTGATGCCGACCTGGCCCCTTGGCTCGACATACACGAAGGGCCTGCTCGGTATCGATCAGCGGCAAACCGTGGAGGAAAATCTCATCGCAGCTGCAATGGAACGGGCGCCGTGGGTGACGCAAATCGAAGCCTCGAGCTTCGAGCAGATCCAAACCGACCCGCAATTGATGGCAGTCGTCGAACAGAGCGCGCCCCAGCTGTTCGGCGACAACTGCGCTGCGTGCCATGGCGTCACCGCAACCGGCCGCATCGGCTATCCTGACCTGACCGACCAGGACTGGCTGTGGGGCGGAGACCCGGAAACGATCGCCGAGACCATGCGGGTCGGGATCAATGCGATGCACGACGAAACCAGGTTTGCGCAGATGCCGGCTTTCGGCCGCGACCAGATGCTGGACCGTAACCAGGTTCACGACGTCGCAACCTATGTGTACTCGCTCAGCAATCCCGCAGTCACGACGACGGATAGTATCGAGCAAGTCGAGGCGGGGCGAGAGATATTCGCGGCCAGCTGTGCCGCCTGCCACGGCGAGGATGCTACGGGCATGCGAGAGGTCGGCGCTCCGAACCTGACCGACGCATTCTGGATCTATGGCGGCGATCTGCAAACGATCGTCACCTCGGTCCACGGGGGCCGCCAGGGGCACATGCCGACGTGGGACGAGCGGCTGACGGAGGCAGAGATCAAGATCCTTGCAGTCTACGTCCACTCGTTGAGCCACCAGACCCCCTGACGCGGAAAGGAGCGGCCGTGGCCCAGAGCAACCGAAGCAGGATCCGGTGGATGGTGGGCGGTCTTGTCCTGGCCGGCGTCCTGCTCTTTGCAGGCGCCAACGCGCACCTTGTCTATGTCGCCTTCGCAACCCAGCCCGATTGCGTGGCGCATCTCAAGGGGCCGGGGACTAAAGCCGGCCAATTCCGGGCGGCCAAATCTGCCTGTTAATGCGACGAGCAGCCGAAGTACCACGCGGAGAACGATCGATGACCGAAGCCGACGAGAACTACGGCCTTCTCACCCAGACCTCGGACATTCGGGAAATGCAGAACCCCAAGTTCCAGCGTCACCTCCCCCCTTCAGCCGCGCTGGGCTGGTTGAAGGCCGGCTGGCGCGATATGGTCGCGCATCCCCACATCAGCCTTGCCTATGGTCTCGTGATATTCCTGCTGTCCATCCTGACCGTGTGGAGCATGTTCTCGTTTGGATGGGACCACATCCTCTTCCCGGCCTTGGCGGGCTTTCTCATCATCGGTCCTTTCGTCGCGATCGGCCTCTATGACCTAAGTCGGGGACAGGATGCAGGCGAGACCGTCAGCCTCGGTCGCTTGTACCGCCTGCGGGCAAAATCCGGCACACAGATGTTCTTCGTCGGCATTCTCCTTTGTCTTCTGATGCTCATCTGGTGGCGGGCTGCGGTGATCGTCTATGCCCTGTTCTTCGGCTATCGGCCGTTCCCCGGCCTCGACAACCTAATCCCGATGCTGCTCACGACCGGCATCGGGTGGGCGATGCTGATCGTCGGCGCCGTCGTCGGTGGGCTCTTCGCGGCCTTCTCCTTCGCGATAAGCGCCTTCTCCATACCGATGCTACTGAACGAACGATCGGACGCGCTCACCGCGATGGGCACCAGCATGATGCTCGTCTGGAACAACCTGCCGGTTATGATTACCTGGGGTGCCATCGCTTTGGGTCTGTTCGTGATCTGCCTGCTGACGGGTCTTGCCGGCCTCATCGTGGCGTTCCCGCTGCTCGGGCATGGCACGTGGCACGCCTACAAGGCGATCCGCCGGCCCGACGAAATATCCCACGTGGACGAGCCGCCATCACAACTGGCGCAGGTCTAGGACCAACGGCAGCGACTATGAAGGGCTGTTCCAAAGACGTCGATACCGCTCCGGAGGTAACCAGCGGTCCCGCCGGCAATGCCCATGTCGAAGAGGTTCTCCTCGCGAGCCGGCAGATCACGGATGATCTTCGGCAGACCGTGCTCTCTGTGCCCGGCATCCACTGCGGCAGCTGCATGCGCGCCATCGAGGGCGCTCTCCGTGCGCTCGACCATGTCGAGCATGCTCGCGTGAACCTTTCCACCAAGCGGGTCGCAGTCCACTGGCACGGGGAGACCCCGCCGCCCTTCATACAGACCCTGACGGCGATCGGCTTCCCGGCGCACCTCCACGACAACAGCGCGGACGAGAAGGATCCGGTCCTCGCCAATCTGCTGCGGGCTCTGGCCGTCGCCGGCTTTGCCGCCATGAACATCATGTTGCTGTCGGTTGCGGTGTGGTCGGGCGCCGAGACGTCGACGCGCAACCTCTTCCACTGGATCTCGGCCGCGATCGCATTACCGGCGCTCTTCTACTCCGGCCGCATATTCTTCCGCTCGGCTTGGAGCGCACTTCGCAACGGTCGGACGAACATGGACGTGCCGATATCGGTCGGCGTGATCCTCGCCTTCGGCCTGAGCATTTGTGACACGATACAGGGCGACCAACACGCCTATTTCGACGCATCCGTGGCGCTGATCTTCTTCCTGCTGATCGGTCGCACGCTCGACCACATGATGCGCGAACGCGCCCGCACGGCGGTCAAAGGCCTCGCGAAGCTTTCCGCGCGGGGGGCGACTGCCGTCCGCGAGGACGGCAGCACGATCTATCTGCCGGTTTCCGAGATCCGGCCCGGAGCGAACATCCTTCTGGCTGCCGGTGAGCGGGTGCCCGTCGATTCCGAGGTCGAGCACGGCACCTCCGATCTGGACTGCTCGATCGTATCCGGCGAGAGCGAGCCATTCCGGGCCGAAGCCGGGGCCTGCCTGAAGGCCGGCACGCTCAACCTCACAGGGCCGCTGCGAATTCGCGCCACCGCCGCCGCCGATCGATCCTTCCTGGCTGAGATGATCCAGCTTATGGAGGCGGCGGAGGGCGGACGCGCGCGCTACAGGCGGATGGCGGACCGGGTTGTCGGCCTCTATTCGCCGGTGGTGCATCTGACCGCCCTGGCGACATTTCTTGGCTGGATGTTCCTCGACGGCGACTGGCATCAGGCGATCAGCATCGCGATCGCCGTTCTGATTATCACCTGTCCCTGTGCTCTCGGACTGGCGGTGCCGATCGTGCAGGTGGTCGCCGCCCGCCGCCTCTTCGAAAGCGGGGTGATGGTGAAGGACGGGTCGGCCATGGAACGGCTCGCCGATGTCGATACGGCCGTATTCGACAAGACGGGAACGCTGACGCTCGGAAGGCCGCATCTGGTCAACGTGGCAGATATCGCTCGCGCGGATCTGCGGCTGGCGGCTGCCATCGCGAGCCATTCCCGTCATCCACTGTCGAAGGCGCTGGCGAGTCATGCCGACGGGATGAGCGCGGTCGCGCTCGACAATGTGGCGGAAATCCCCGGTTCAGGTGTCGAAGCCCGCTGGGACGGCGTGGTCTATCGGTTCGGCCGTGCGGACTGGGCGGTGAAGGGTGCCGCAGATCAGGAAGGGGCTCATGTGGGGACCGTACTGGCGCGGGATGGCCGCTTCATCACGCGTTTCGTCTTCGAGGATCGGTTGCGCGAGGACGCGGCGACGGCCTTGGCCGATCTGCAGCGCAAGGGGCTCTGCATCGAGATTCTGTCGGGCGATCGCACCGTCGAGGTAACGCGGATCGCGGCGGAGCTCGGGGTCGCGACCGTCCGGGCCGGCGCGCTTCCCCGCGAAAAGGTGGATCGCATCCGGGCACTGACCGACGCAGGCCACAAGGTGCTCATGGTCGGAGATGGTTTGAACGATGCTCCGGCTCTGGCGGCCGCTCACGTCTCGATCGCTCCCGCCACGGCCGCGGACATCGGTCGCAACGCCGCCGACCTCGTGTTCCTGCGAGAAAGCTTGGCCGCCGTCCCACTCGCCCTGGAGGTCTCTCGCGCGTCGGGGCGCCTGATCCGGCAGAACCTGGCGCTGGCAATCGGCTACAACGCAGTCGCGATTCCTGTCGCGGTCCTCGGTTATGTCACGCCTCTGGTCGCAGCACTGGCGATGTCGGGATCCTCGTTGGTTGTGGTTGCGAATGCGCTTCGCCTGCGCAACATCTCAAGCCCACGGCGCGTGGAGAGGGCAGAAAACCGGCAGCCGCCATTGGTCATGGAGCCGGCAGAATGAGCACGTACATGTTCCTGATCCCGATCGCTCTGGGCCTAGGTTTGGCTGGCCTCGGAGCCTTCCTGTGGTCGCTCCGGAACGGCCAGTATGAGGATCTCGATGGCGCGGCTGAGCGTATCCTGACGGACGAGGACAAGCCGATCCGCGATCACCGGTGAGCGAGATCGGACCGCATAGCGGCATGCCGCCGGTATCACAGTTCTTTGCGCTGCTGGCCGCTCTAGCATTCGAGAACATCAGGCCAAGGTTACCGGCAGAATGGTTCTATCGCAGGGTATCCGCACTGGGGCTGTTGTGGGATGGGATCGTAAGAATGTCGAAGGCTACGCCTTCCATGCTCGGGAGCTCCAGCGGGCCCTCTGTTCTATGCTGCCTACCGGGCCGGGACGGGCGGCCAGAGGAGCCTGAAGAGAAGATGTAAGGCGCCGGCGGGCGGAGAGGCAGAACCGCAAGGCGGTAGGTACGGCGACCTCTTTGCTGCGGTACGAGTATGGCGGCGCCACCGATTGCGCGTCGTATCCGCCAATGAATCCTGAACGTTGGCGGCGAGATAATTGATGTCGGATTCCGGCGCTATACCGGCTTGGGATGGCGCCAGACGAGGTCGATCGACCGCGCTTACTGATGGTTGGCGTTAACAGTCTTGGCGACTGCCGGCGGCAGCATCGTCGAGATCCCAAGTATGTCCATGAGGGACGCGTCCGGCGCTGCAAGATCGGCAAGGGTAAAGCGGTCCAAGACCATCATGTAGGCCTCTAGGGCCTCGCGCAGCACGCCACGCAAACGGCACGAGCCCGTTATCCGACAGGTATTGCGTGCCGGATTGAAGCATTCGACGATCCGAAAGCCGTCAAATGCCTCTTCGGTTGAGCGGATCACATCACCCACCCGAATCTCGCTCGCGCGCCGTTTAAGACGCAACCCCCCTCCTCTTCCCTTGACTGATTCCACAAAGCCGCCTCGAACGAGATTGGGGGCGACCTTCATCAAGTGAGTTCGCGAGATGCCGTATGCCTCGGATGTCTCCTTGACGGTCGCCAGCCGGTCAGGCTTCAGCGCCAGATACATGAGCAGTCGCAGTGCGTAGTCCGTGTACAGCGTCAGCCGCAAGGGGACCCTCCCAAAAATGATGCATAAGAGATATTGCTTTTTCACAACGCTAGCAATAGCGTTCATAATATGCACCATTGATGCATGTTAAATTGGCTGTAAATAGCGGCCTGTCCATTGAGGAGACACCAGTTCCAGTGCTGAACTTCATCCTTAAGTGCTTCTTGTTTCCTGGGAATCTCGCGCTCGAGAAGTGCGGAATAAGCGTCGAGGAAGACGGCGGAGTGTTCCGCTCCATCATCAACATGTGTGTCTGGGGTGCGATCATCCTCGGTCTCGCGCTGAAAATCCTCCTTTAGCGGCCAAGCGCAACACCCAATGCCATGCGGGCTGCCTCTGGAAGCAGGCTTCTGGCGACGGCGCCCTCCGCTCCGCTCCGTTCCTACGCCGGCTGCCTCGATTCGCAGGGCAATAGCGAGCCTGAACAAACAGAACACTCGGACGAATAGAGCAGTCCGGAAGATCGCCGCCGGCATCATCAAGGCGCGCTGACAAATGAGAGAGTCGCATGTGTTCGATCGAGCTTTCTTCGGCCAAGTCCGCGGACGGGAAGAAACACCCCATCGACGCGGCAGACCTAGCCGTGACCATGGTTGCGAACTTCCGGGCGCACCCGCATATCTGTAACGTGATGACTCATATCTCGGGCGGGAACTGGACGAAGATCAAAGAGACGATGGCAGCGATCCTCGATGTGTCTTCCGCAGACGCGACCTTGTCGAAGCTGGCCGAGAATATCGTCGAGCTCATCTGTGCCGACGGCGGAACGACCGGCAGGATCTTGAAACCATTCTTTGATCAGATGCTCGCCGCCTATCTTCCGGCAGCCGCCGGCCGGGAAGTCCGGACGCATGTCACGGCGTTGTTCCGCAGAACGAGTTTGTCGGCAGGAGCGCCGGCGCCAGCAGAACCTGCCCTGGTCTTCAGGCCACAACGAACGTTTCGTCAGCGGCAGCGACCTGCCGGCCCCGTGGCTTTATCCGCCTGAGGGAAGGGGAGCCCTAAGTCGCCACCCACCGGTCCCTCACAGCAGAAGGTCGCCGATCGCAACTAGGATCAGTGCCAGCGAGATCGCGCTAGGAACAATCACGGCTGCGCCGAAAGCGATCGACAGGATCGAAACCAAGTCCGTTGGAAGGTTGTTTCTCTTAAACATGTGAACAAAGTAGGTGGATCAATCATCCCGTCAAACGGCACGGAAAATGGCAGAACTTGTTCAGTTCAGGCTTGTCCTCATCGAGTGGGCGTTCGCCGAGATCGGTTACTCCGGCGCCTAAGTTGGCGACGCGACGCTTATCGCCATCGAAGTCGTCCGCAAACCCGAATTCGATCAGCTTTACGGTTCCGCCGCGACAATGGGCTTTTGAACGGTTCTTCGCCTAATTCAACCAAAACCGAAGGCTTGCCAAGAATTTCGAAGCCGCGATCGATTCCATCAGAACCTTAATCCACCTTGTGCGTCACATCGCCAGAACTTCATGAGTTTCGAACCAACCCTCAGTCTGCAAAAATGATCGTGAGGAGAATAGAGGAATCTTCAATGCCGCGCACCGAGTGGGGTTCCCCACCCTCGAGATAGAGCCAGTCACCTGATTTCAATTCCACTTCGGCCCCCGATACGGAGATCACTGCTCGGCCTTCCAGACCATGCAACGTGATAGGTCCAGGCACATGGTGCGTTGGGATTGTAGCGCCGGCGCGAACTACCAGACGCACAGCCTCAAAAGCCTCCGATTTGATGATTGCAGCTGTCTTGGTATCCTTCAATCGTGATCCCAATGGTGACAGATCGACTATGTCACCCGCGTTCGCATGCTTCAACGCCATCCGATGCTCCTCGTCTGCATGGAGCAGTTCTTCGCCCCTGGTCAGTGGGATATGGGGCGAGAGTTCTAATGAGCGAGCAGCGAGACCAGATGACATATCTGCCGCATCCCTCCAATTGATCGATGTCGCCGAGCCCACCTGCTGCACGTGCCGGCCGTGGACGTAGATCGATTTCCGCCTCTCCGGGATGTTCTCGAAGATGCGCTTAAGGGTACCCGAACTCCATGGAGAGGAGTGGCTCAACCGCTGCCGTCACACGCAGGCGTGCGTCCGGCGCGAGCGGAAGTAAGGGGCGGGGCGGCTCCGCCGTCCCCAGATTAAGGATATCAAGCAGCGCGTACACTACGCGCAGGCTGCCATAAACTCTGAAAGTGTCCCAGAGAGGTGACAGCGTGTCGTCAATGCCCCGCGTCTTCTCCAAGTCACCGGTCTGGGCAGCGCGAACCAGCGATAGAGCCGTCCGCGGCAGCATACCTGCGAGGACGCTGTAGAAGACGTCGGCACCTGCTAGCATTGCCGCGGCCATGCCCCAATCACCACTACAGCCGACGGAAAGTCCGGTGCGAGCCCAAAAGATCGGCAACTCTCCGTCGAAGTCTCCGCCGGCAGGTAGGGGCATCTTCATTGCCCGTATCGACTCGATCTCGGATAGCCGCGCCAGGAGATCCGTCCCGAAGTTGAAGTGGGTGGTGCTGGGGTTGTTGTAGATGCATAGTGGCAAGTCGGTCGCCGCGGCGATTGCACGAAAATGCTCGCAGGCCTCGTCCTGCGTGAGCGGCGTGTAAGAGACGGGTGCCAGGAGGAGCGCGTCCGCTCTTTCGGCCTCTGCGTCCCGCGCGAGTTCCTGAGCCTGGTCGGTGCGCAGAGCTCCAATCCCAACTATAAGCGGCACCCGTCCGCCCATGCATTCGGATGCCGCCGCAATGGCACGCCGCCGCTCTTCTCGGGTCAGGTTAGGCATAAATGCCTGTCGAGCCGAGGAGGCCAAGCGAATCCACGCCAGCGTCAAGCACGCGCTCCAGCAAGCGGGCAAGTGTCTCGGTATCGACTCGGCCCTGCTCGTTCGCCGGGGTAAGCGGGAAGGCGGAGAGGCCGTGGAAGGGAGAAGTATACAACATCGTCGGCTTCTTATTCACGATCAACTGGAGATGAGCAGGCATATGTGGCCCGATCCCGGAGGCGGCATCCCCATTCTGTCAAATCCGCCGCCATATCGAAAAGGCAATTCCTGTAATCTTCCGCGATTATGAAGTAACGGACGCTATATAGCTGTCATACTACGTTCAATTTCTCCAACGTTAGAGCCGATTCATCAGAGCTCCCGATCGCAAACGATCATATAAATACGGCAGACGCCGCTTTCGGTCGGCATCCTCCAAGGAGACTACGTCTCCAAGCAGGCAGGCCAGCGCATCGCCGATTTCAGCAATTACGGCAGCGCTATGCAGCGGGAGCGCAACCAGCGCGCAGTCGAGTAAAATATCACCCAGCCGATCCAGCGTCGCGAGGTTCAGGTCATGTGCCGCACGAGTGAGCCAGTCTTCATCGATCTGCGGATGGGATTGGAAGAATAAGGTCGCGTGCAAAAAGTCGGTGATCGCCAGCTCAGCATCTTCCCAGCGATTGCCAACCAGCCGATCCAAAACAGGACGCAAAGCCGAATCCGCGCGAATGCGTTCGCTGAATTCACGCGCGAGCGCATCGAGATCGGAGTCGTCAAAATAGATCGATGGGGCAAATGACGAGCAAGGCATACTGAAGGCGCCTTCAACGACGGCCGCTAAAACATTAACGCAATGCGTAACGCAGTTAGACAACATGCGACTTGCGTCCGATCAAATTCCTCGGCGATCGCACGACTACAGCCCTCACAGTCGCTCTGAGACTTCCCGCCCGCATGGAGTTGGAGTGATTTGGAACGACGGTGTTCCGTTTTCACGCAGCCGGACTGCGCTGGGCATTCCGGCGTCAACCGATCGACGAAGGGTGACGCGATGCTGGCGATGACATCGGAAACGACGTAAGCCAGCCCTCCCGTGGCAAAGTCACCAGCATCATTCGACGAGGCGTAGCAAACGCAGAATGATCAGGGTGAGAACCACGGCCATTACGGCGAGGATGTATTCTCCGAGCCCACTTGCAAGTCCTACGGCCCCAGCCACCCACAGGGACGCACCGGTCGTGAGGCCGCGCACTTCGCCCCGCGACTGAATGATGGCTCCCGCCGCAAGGAACGCTATCCCGGCCGTGATCGCCTCCACGATACGGATGGGGTCCGCCTGTACGCCGTCTTGCTGAAACCGATCGACGAGTTCCACCATCAGCAGCGTGAACAGACAGGCGCCTATGCCGACGAGCATGTGGGTACGTAGCCCTGCGGGCTTATCGCCGCGCTCGCGTTCGTAGCCGACAATTCCCGCCAAGAAGGCCGCGGCGAGCAGCCGGATTGCCTGTTCGATCTCCTTGATCCAGCCCCAGTCTGCAAATAGCGGGTCCATAGGCTTCCTCCCCAACAAACTTCTGAGAAGGTATGGAGTGTGGCAGTTCCGAGGTGGCCGTGTCAGCGTGTTTGCCAAGGTGTGGCCAACTAGCTCTACCTGCGGCGAATCCATGCGACATGGATGCACCATGACGGCGCAGGGAGGCTGAAGTGACGGGCAAATCGGGTCGAACCCAGATGATCAGCAGCGCCGTCTGCCAAGCCAGGGCTGACGCGGCGGAGATAGATGCTTCGGAAGCGGCAACAGAAGGTCAACGACAGCGGCATGAAGAATCACGCAAAAATTGGCAGCGCTTGGCCGATCAAACGCGCCAGATTGAGAGCGGTCAGGGAGAATAGAGCCGCGCTCGCCTAAGCGCGCCGTTTTGGTGGATCAACGCAGTAAGCGGGGAGCGGAAATTGAGAACGCGACGCTCGAAGACCAGCGGTATGCCTTGCGCCTTTGCCGCCGCTGTCCTCGCATGCGGCACCACCCACGCGCAACCGGAAACAGTGCGCGCGAAAGGTGTCACACTAGCTGGGGAGGGCGTGCCGGAAGTTGTCGTTCGTGACGACGTGGGCGAGACCGTCTTCTCCGTCCGGCCCACCGGCCGCCTCTATCTCGACGCCGTGAGTGCCGACGGAAGGCAGCTGGCGCCGGGCGCAACGCTCGGCGGGCTGCCGCTCGATCCGGCCCGCGATCCCTACCCCTCCGACGATGTCGATCTGTCGGGCGGCCGCATCGGTGTCGACGGCGTCCTCTTCCGCGACATCGACTACGAGGTCGAACTCGACTTCAGCGGCGAGGAGTGGACGGTCACCAACGCCTATTTCACCTATGGCGGCGACGCCCTGCCATTCTCCGTCTCGCTCGGCCAGTACAAGCCGCCGGTCTCGCTCGCCGAGCAGACCAGCTCGCGCTTCACCGCCTTTGCCGAGCGGCCGATGTTCACCGACGCCTTCGGCTTCGAGCGGCGACTGGGCATCGGCGTCGACCGGAACGGCGGAAACTACAGCCTCGCTGCCGGCGTCTTCCGCAACAACGTCAACCAGGAAGGCCCGGATAACGGGCTGCTGGTCGCCGGCCGCGCGACGTGGGCGCCGGTGAACAACGCCGATGCCGACGATCTGGCGCCGGAGGACGTCCGCGCGGTGCATCTCGGCGCCTCGGCCTTCTACCGCCGGACCGGCAAGGCCGATGCGGTCTACGATTTCTTCGGCGGCAGCGTCACCGGGCCGTTGCCCACCGTCTTCGGCACGCGGCCGTTCCGCGGAGACAGTGACGTCTTTGTGGGGCTGGAGGCGGCACTGGTGCGCGGGCCGTTCTCGCTCCAGGCCGAAGTCGGCGTCGACGTCGTCCAGGCCGGTTCGCCGGTGATGGGCAACAGGCTGTCCGCCCGCGCCGACGATCCGGTGTTCCACGGCTCCTACGTCGAGGCGAGCTACTTCGTCACCCGGAACGCGGCGCGCAACTACCAGGCCGGCACCGGCGATTTCGGCCGGCCGCTGCTCGCCGACGGCGCATCCCTCGCCGATGGCGGCTGGGGCGCGCTGGAAGTGGCCGGGCGGCTCGACTATCTCGACCTCGACAGCGGCGAGCTTCGCGGCGGCGAGATTCTGACACTCGGCGTCGGCATCAACTGGTGGACTAGCCGCTACAGCCGCGTTGTCGTCGATTATTTCCGCACCGAGGTCAGCAAGGCTGCGGATGTGGCGTTCAACCAAGGCCTTCCGGAGGACAACAAGATCGATACCGTCCTCGCGAGATTCCAACTCGATTTCTAGACGAAGTTTACAGCCCGCGAATCGGCTGCGCCAATTGATGGCGAGCGGCTACCGAATAGAGTGGACTGACGCCCGCGGGCGCTACGAGCGCGAACTCGCCAACGTCATCCTCCCGCTCGGCCTAGAACGAGCGCTTTCTCAAGGGAGTCAGCAAGACCAGCCGTATCCATCGCAGAAATCCGAAAGGACGGCCCGTGCCGGCTAGAACGCGCAGGGCGAATGCTGCAAAATCAGCGGGACGCGGCCATGTCGAGCATGTCTTTGCCTCCCAGAGCGGGCCTGTGGGGATGGTCGTGCGGCCCCATCGGCAACGTCAGAGCAGAGGCCCTGCTCACGCCGGCGAACGTGGCCTATAACACCTGGGTCAGATTTGTAGATGATCGATCCAGGCCATCTCCTCCGCAGACGGCACGGGGGAGCCATAGCGACGCTTGAGTTTTTTTCGCGAGCTACGGGTCCGGCCCTGCGAGCCCTCCCCATCGATGGTATGCCCCATGAACTTCTCGCGGACCGATTCAGGGACGCCGGCCGCGTCGCAAGCCGCTGCAAAATTGTGCCGCGTCGAATGCGCGACGTGACGAGGGTCGGTCGTGACAACGTCGATCTGCCGTGCGAGGCGTTTCGACAATGCGGCGGAGTAGCAGCCGTACTGGTCTGGTTTGCAGTGAGGAAACAGCATCACGCGATCCCCTCCACGCGCCCGACGCTTCTCGATGAATTCAAGAAAGCCTTCAGCAATCAGGGCTGGGTGGATCGGGACCACCCGACGAGAGCTCGTCGTCTTCAGGTCAAGCTCCCTGCGGCGCTCGCGATGAACCGGATCGCCATTGTCGAGATAGAGCAAATCGATGCACCACCGGCCGTTGATCTGTCGGATGTCCAGCGGTGAAAGGACCGCAAATTCATCAAGCCGCAGCCCCGTAAGCGGCAGCACGCGAATCCACCAATAATCTGGAGTGTTATTGGGCTTCCGGTCCGCGATGGCGCGAAGCGCAGGCATATGGTGGGGTTCAAAGGGGAGGCGTTCCTCGGACTCACCGATCGCCAGACCGTCGTCACCCTTTACCCGCTTCGAGGAGACGCCAAACAGCGGGTTCCTTTCGATCAGACCGAGCGTGACGAAATGGGAAAACAGGGTCTTGATCGGCGAGAGGTATTTCGCATCGACGGTGATAGGGTCGATCTTCGGCACGGGCATCGCGAGTTCCGCATTCATCCGGATCTGAAGAAGCGGATCATCCGTCTTGAAACGCTGCTTCGCCTTGACCGGTATCTGGTCCACAACATCACGGAAGCGGTGCATGTCTTCGATGCTGTAGCTCCCGATCGGCTTGTCCCCGACGATGGCCACGAAGACCGCGATACGGCCAGGATAATCGGCGAGGTGCTTGGCCTTCGGGCCCAGCTCTTCCCGCTTTTTCTCGAGGAAGGCGGGTAGCCGCGACGATAGTAAGTCTTCCGATCCCGGACGTGCCAAGGCTCGCTTGATCGCCGCCTCGATGCCGTTCTCGAAGAGCGCTGCGACATCGGCAACGGAGATCGGAGGGCGAGGATGGATCGGGATGCCATCCGCCGTTAGGTCGGCGCCCATTGCCTCTGCAGAGCGGGCAATCTCCAACTCGCTCGTCACGGATGAGGAAGGGTTCAGGGCCTCTTCAGGCATTGAGGATCCCGCGACCGGTATCGAAGGAGGAACGAGCGGCTGACCTGCGAGAAGCCGATCGATCAGATAGCGATATTTTGCCCGCTCGGCCCAGCGCGTCTGGGGAGCGTCGAATTCATTCATGACGTGGTCGAGAATAGCACCGAACGCCGAGCGAGCGTCGGGGCCAAGCCCCGCGCTCCTCAACGTCTCGAATGCTTCCTCTACCGCACGCACCAGCGCCCAACCCCGTCTTGTCGCGGTCCGACGATCGCAGGTTCGAAGCGATCGCCGGATGTCCGACTTGCCGAGGCGCACGATCAGATCGACCGGGACCGGTTTACGGAACCAGAAGACTGATCCGCGCCTCGTGACGAAGGGTGTGAGGGAATCTTGCAAGTAACAAACGCCCGAAAAAAATCGTGACAGGGCGCTGTGACAGGAAGGCGGAGAATCCGGACGTTTCAGATAGGTAAAATCAATGGTTTAGGCATGGCGGAGAGGGGGTCCGCCGAACTTATGTTCCGAAGCGTATCATGATGTTCCGATAACGCATATTTAATAGACGCTTGCGGGCTTTAGGGTCTACCAACATCCAACGACGTCCGCTACAATCCTAGAATATAGTTGGGATAAACGTTGGGGTAAGACCGAGTGCATGCCAAAGACATCAAACAAGCTAGGGTCGACACCCATTCATCCTATTGAAGCTTCGGAGCAAATCGGATTCCCTCGTGCGCAAAGGAGCCAAGGGAGGATCGGATGGCACGACTGTTCTGGCTGAACGACGAGGCGTGGGCCGCTATCGAGCCGCATCTGCCAAAGAACCAGCCAGGGGCGCGTCGCGTAGATGATCGCCGGGTCATCAGCGGCATCCTGCACGTTCTCAAGACCGGCAGCCGTTGGCAGGACTGCCCGAGCGAATACGGACCTGCAACGACGATCTATAACCGCTTTAACCGCTGGTCTCGACGGCGAATCTGGACCAGCATTCTGGAGGCACTGGTCGCAACAGGTGTGCTGAGCCGCTCAGCCTCGATCGACTCCACCTACGTGAAAGCACACCGATCTGCTCATGGAGGAAAAGGGGGGCGAAGGCGCAGGCAATCGGCCCTTCTCGAGGTGGGCAGACAACAAAGATCCATGCCATCACCGACTGCCT
>NZ_JACSGS010000028.1:0-22599 GCF_014334315.1 Aurantimonas sp. DM33-3
TGACGAAAGGCGGGCGGCGAACCTTGCTCGGGCACGGTCTCCAACGACCAAGGATGACACGGTGCGCTGCCCGCCGATCAGCCTCTCCAATTGCAAGAGGCCGTCAACAGACAAGGATGACGCGCGGTGATGGGGAAGGATCATCCTGAGATGGCGCGGTGCTTCGGTCCGGCCCGGCCCGGTTCAGCGTTACGGTGACGGAGAGCCGCAACATTCAACCACGGCGTCATCCTCGGGCTTGACCCGAGGACCCATGCCTCGCCGGTTCGGCCATCCGCTCCGTTGGCGGCCATCTACCCCGCTGGCGACCATCCACCCCGCTGCCGAATGCGCCCCCACGCCCCTCAGATATCCACGAGCCGGTCGGGGATCTCGTTGGGATTGCGGTGGTCGCCGGGGAAGTGCTCGGTGAGGATGGCGCCGGCGGCGTGGGCGGCGGCGACGTAGCCGTCGGCCAGGTGATCGTCGGCGGCGGCGGTGACGAGGTCGGCGACGATGGCGTCCCAGCTCTCCTGCGGGACTTTCGCGGCGATGGCGTCGTCGGCGACGATTTCGGCAAAGCGCTCGGCTTCGGAGACGAAGATCAGGATGCCGGTGCGCCCCGCCGTGGTGTGCAGGTTATGGGCGAAGAACTGCTGCAGGGCCGACCGGTGCGCCCGGCGCTCGGCGATGGCGCGGGGCACGAAGGCCATGCGCAGGTTCCGGGAGAGGGCGAAGGCCGCCAGCATGGCGAGGACGATGACGATCTGCCCGCCCAAGAGCGCTGCGGCCGACACCGTCACGTCGAAGAGCGGCGCCAGCAGCAGGGTGACGCCGGCCACGAGCAGCGCGATGGCGAGCGCAGCCGTGGCGGAGACGAAATGATAACCGTCGCTCGCCCGGGCGAAGACCGCGTAGATCTCGCCGGTGGTGGCGATCTCGGCCTCGCGGATCGCCGTGGCGATGCGGGCGTGATCGGCTTCGGTGAAGGTCAGTCTTGCCATGGTCACCAGCTCCCCGACGATCCGCCGCCGCCAAACGATCCTCCGCCGCCGGAAAAGCCGCCGCCCCCCGAAAAGCCGCCACCGCCGCCGAAGCCACCTCCGAAGCCGCTGCGCGATCCCGACATGCGGCTCGCCTGGCCGAGCGTCCAGACGATCCCGAGCCAGCGATAGCGGTTGCGACCAACCTTCTTGCCGAAGCGGCGGGCAAGGCCGGTCATCGCAAAGGCGCCGAGAACGAGAATCCACACCCCGGCGAACATCAGGGTGAAGGCGATGCCGGCAAAATCCTCGCCGCTCCAGTCCTGGTTGCGTTCGGCCCGGGCCTGAAGCTCAGCCGCGTCGCCGGAGAGGACCTGGATGATGCCGTCGACGCCGCGGCTGATGCCACCGGGATAATCGCCGCCGCGAAAGGCCGGCAGGATGTCGTTCTGGATGATCAGCGAGGATAGCGCGTCGGTGAGGGTGCCTTCGAGCCCGTAGCCGACCTCGATGCGCACCTCGCGGTCGTCGCGGCTGACCAGAAGGACGACGCCGTTGTTTTCCTCCGCCTGGCCGATGCCCCATTCGCGGCCGAGCCGGTTGGCGTAGTCGGCGATCTCGGCGCCCTGCAGGTCGGGAACGGTGACGACAACGACCTGGTCGCTGCCCTGTGCCTCGAAGGCGGCCAGCTTCTCGGTCAGCGCGGTCTCGGTCGCCGGATCGAGAAGATCCGCCGTGTCGACCACCCGGCCGGTGAGGGGCGGGAATTCCTGCGCCGCGGCAGGCGCGACCAGCGCAAGGACGGCCGCCAGCGCCAGAAGGCGGCCCAGCGCGGCGAGCGCGCCGCGTCCACCTGCCATCGACAATTGCCGGATCCGATCCATGGGCTCGGGCCTTTCGATCAGTTGGCTGCCAGCCGGCTCACTGGCCGAAATCCACCTTCGGCGGCGTCGCCGAGCCGGCGGTCGCGGTGAAGGGCTCCATCGGCTGGGCCTCCGGATAGAAGAAGGAGGCGATCCAGCGGCCGGGGATCGTCCGCAGCTCGGTGTTATAGACCCGCACCGCCTCGATATAGTCGCGGCGGGCAACGGAAATCCGGTTCTCGGTGCCCTCGAGCTGGCTCTGCAGCGCAAGGAAGTTCTGGTTGGACTTGAGGTCCGGATAGGCTTCGACGGTCGCCAGCAGCCGCGACAGGGCGCCGCCGAGCTGGTCCTGCGCGGCCTGGAATTTCTGCACCATGGCCGGATCGGTCAGCTGGTCGGCATTGACGGTGATCTGGGTCGCCTTGGCTCGTGCCTCGACCACCGCGGTCAGGACCTCGCGCTCCTGAGTGGCGAAGCCCTTCACGGTCTCGATCAGATTGGGGATCAGATCGGCCCGGCGCTGATACTGGTTCTCGACCTGCGACCACGCCGCGCGCGCCTGCTCCTGGTAGGTGGGAATGGCGTTGATCCCGCAGGCCGACAGCATCGGCGCCAGCAGCGCCACGATGAGGGCGGTCAGATACGGGCGAAGCCGGAGCGGCGGAAGGATCTTGGCAGCGGACAGCATCGACGGTCTCCGGTCAAAAGGGCTTGTCCGGCATGTCTAGCGCATCCGGCCGTAGCGCAGAAGACAATCGTTGCGCTCTCGCTGTTGCCCTCGCGGGGGTTTTGCGACAGAGCTTTCCCATGACCCGGCCTCATGACGACGACGCGCAGCAGCGCGAAGCCAAGGCGATCCTGGAACGTATCCGGCAGGAAACGGAGCCGCAGATCGGTGCCCATACCTTTTCGCTCCTGTTCCGCACCCGCGACCATTTCTTGGCGACCGACGCCGACCCGAACGACCGCATCGAGGTCATCGGCACGCGGATCGGTCGGCTGGCCGGCATCGTCGGCTTCATCGTGTTCGGGCTTATGCTCGCCGATTTCCTCATGCGTTCCTGAACATTCGACATGTCGATAGCCGCGTCTTCCGCCCATCACGACCGTCCGGCGGTCATCTGCGTCTCCAGCCATGTGGCGCGCGGCACGGTGGGCAACCGGGCCGCCGTCTTCGCGCTGGAATCGCTGGGGTTTCCGGTGTGGTCGGTGCCCACCGTGACGCTGCCCTGGCATCCGGGGCACGGACCGGCGACGCGGATCGTGCCGCCGGCCGGCGATTTCGCCGCGCTGATGGACGATCTGGCCGGATCGCCCTGGCTCGGCGAGGTCGGGGCCGTGCTGACCGGCTATTTCGGCGATGGCGACCAGGTCGAGCCGACGGCGCGGCTGGTGGAGGCGGTCAAGCGCGCCAATCCCGGCGCCACCTATATCTGCGACCCGGTGCTCGGCGATCGCGGGCGCATGTACCAGTCGCAGGCGACGGTCGACGCAATCCGCGACCGCCTGATCCCGCTGGCCGACATCGCGACGCCGAACCGCTTCGAGCTGGAATTCCTCACCGGGCTGGAATTCACCGACAATTCCCATCTGATCGAGGCGGCGGCGACGCTCGGGCCCGAAGCCGTCGTGGTCACCTCGGCCTTCCCGATGCTGCGCGGCGGCATCGGCAATCTTCTGGTGCGCGATTTCCAGGCCATTCTCGCCGAACACCGGGTGGTGGAGAATGCGCCCCACGGGCTCGGCGACCTGACGGCGGCAGTGTTCCTAGCCCGCACCCTGTCGGGCGCCAAGGGCGAGAAGGCGCTACAGAGCGCGACCGCGACGGTGTTCGAGATCCTGGCGCGGACGACCAAGCGCGGGGCCGACGAACTGACGCTGGAGACCGATACGGACAGCCTCAAGCATCCGATGGCGATGGTGCAGATGC
Organism: Aurantimonas sp. DM33-3; assembly: GCF_014334315.1. Taxonomy (NCBI): domain Bacteria; kingdom Pseudomonadati; phylum Pseudomonadota; class Alphaproteobacteria; order Hyphomicrobiales; family Aurantimonadaceae; genus Aurantimonas; species Aurantimonas sp. DM33-3. Next base: position 3,756 of record NZ_JACSGS010000028.1, read on the forward strand.
GCCGCCTGGCCTATCCGGGCGGCGGCCGGCGCGCCTGAACTGCGAGGTCGCGTGGATTTCACGTGAAACATCGCTTGCCGTCGGCGCTGCCTGTATCTAGTTCGAGGAACGCGTCCCCGCGACGACAGCGGGGCGGGCCCGGCCTGATTGATTGCGCCGGGGCAAGCCGGTAGTGATCTGATCATGACGAAGTATCTTCCCGACCATCTCCTCAACGGCTATCGCGCCTTTCTGGCGAACCGCCTTCCGCAGGAGCGCGACCGCCTGCGCGATCTGGCCGAGCAGGGCCAGCATCCCAAGACCATGGTGATCGCCTGCTGCGACTCCCGTGCCGCGCCGGAAACCCTGTTCGACGCCGCGCCGGGCGAGATTTTCGTGGTGCGCAACGTCGCCAATCTGGTGCCGCCCTACGAGCCGGACGGCGAGTATCACGCGACCTCGGCGGCGCTCGAATTCGCGCTGCACGCCCTGAAGGTCGAGCATGTCGTGGTCCTCGGCCATGGCGGCTGCGGCGGCATCCACGCCGCGCTGTCGCCGTCGGCCGAGCCGCTGTCGCCGGGCGATTTCATTGGCAAGTGGATGAGCCTGCTCGACCCCGTGTCGAAGGCCGTCGGCGCCAACGACCACATGACGGCGCGCGAGCGTCAGGCCGCGCTGGAGCGCATCGCCATCCGCTATTCGATCGCCAATCTGCGCACCTTCCCGACGGTCGAGGCGCTGGTGAAGGAAGGCAAGCTGTCGCTGCACGGCGCCTGGGTGGACATCGCCTCGGGCGAGCTGTGGGCGATGGACCCGGACACCGGCGATTTCCAGCGTCCGCTGGCCGGCGAGTGATCGGGCCGTTTGTTGCGCTGCACCGGGTGATTTGCGTGTGACAATGGCCACAATCACGTGCTTGCGTTACGTTTTGGCACAATGGCATCTTGCGAAATGATCGCAGGGTTCGATCTATGGATGCGACGGACCGGCCGGCAGGTCGGATTGGCGAGGGACAGACATGCCGGGGAAAGTCTTCAATGACGCATAAGATGAAAGCCGGAGCGGCCGTCGTGGCACTGCTCCTCGTGGCGGGCTGCTCGCGGTCGATGCCGGAGATGGGACGCGACACCGGGCCGGCCCCGCTGCCGCCGGCACCTGCGGGCCGCGTGTCGGCCGACCAGCTGCCGCCGCCCCCGCCGCCGCCGCCGCCCGGAGCCAGCACCAACGCTTCGGCCGACTTCAACGCTTCGGCCGGGACCGACGGCGACGCGACCGCCGATGCCGGCGGGAACACCCAGGTCGCCTCGACCAGCTCCGAGCCGCTGTCGCGCACCAGCATGACCGGCTTCTACCAGGTCTCGGCCAGCGGCGGGAACTGTCGGGTCGGCCTGACGCTGACCCAGTATGACGAGAACTACAACGCCGCCTCGATGGGCTGTCCGGGCCGGCTGGCGGATGTGCGCCGCTGGTCCACCACCGGCAACCAGCTGCAGCTCAAGGATACGTCGGCGAACGTGATCGCGACCCTGACCTCGTCGGGCAAGAACCGCTTCACCGGCCAGACCACCACGGGCGTGCCGGTCGAGCTGTACCGCTAGAACGACCTAGAGACGATCGACGCCGGCCCGAACGACGCGGCCGGCGTCGCCGTATCGGCCGTTTTCCAGTCGTTAAGTCGTGAAGGCGTGTCAGTGGCCGTGAATGCCAGGGAAAAGTCGCGCGGGCCGGTCCGGTCGGCGCTGGAGCGCCTGATCGTCTCGGGCGAGATCGAGGCGGATTCGATCCAGCGCAGGCTGGCCGACAAGCTCGACCATCTCGACCAGGTCCTGTCCGCCGACATGGTCGCCTCCAAGAAGAGCGCGCTCGGCTGGCTGTTCGGCAAGAAGCGCGAAGCCGATCCCATTCGCGGGCTGTACATCTACGGCGATGTCGGCCGCGGCAAGACCATGATCATGGACATGTTCTTCCGCAGCGCCTCGGTCGCGGCCAAGCGCCGGGTGCATTTCCACGCCTTCATGGCCGACGTGCACGAGCGGATCGGCGCGCACCGGGCAGCGGTCAAGGCGGGCACCGCCAAGGGCGACGACCCGATCCCGCCGGTGGCGCGGCAGATCGCCGACGAAGCGCGGCTTCTGTGCTTCGACGAATTCACCGTCACCGACATCGCCGATGCGATGATCCTGTCGCGGCTGTTCAAGGCGCTGTTCGACAACGGCATCGTTCTGGTCGCCACCTCCAACGTCGCGCCGGACGACCTGTATCGCGACGGGCTGAACCGCGGCCTGTTCCTGCCCTTCGTCGATACGCTGAAAGAACATGTCGAGATCTTCGAGCTCGACGGCGCCGATGATTATCGCCTGGCGGTGCTCGGGCGGGACGATCTCTATGTGACACCCCTCGGCGAGGCCGCCGACGCGCAGCTCGACACGATCTGGACCCGGCTCCTCGACGGCACGAAGGAGGCGTCGGCCTCGCTCTCGGTGAAGGGTCGCACCATCGCGGTTCCGCGGGCCGGCAACGGCGCGGCGCGTTTCGCCTTCGACGACCTCCTGACCCGCGCACTCGGGGCGCAGGACTTCCTCGCTTTGGCACGGCGCTACCACACGCTCGTTCTCGACCGGGTTCCGGTGATGGCCGAAGCCGAGCGGAACGAGGCCAAGCGGTTCATCACCCTGGTCGACGCGCTCTATGACGGCGGCCGCCGCCTGGTGATCTCGGCCGAGGCGCCGGCCGACCAGCTCTACCGCGCCCGGTCGGGCACCGAGAAGTTCGAGTTCGACCGTACCATCTCGCGGCTGCACGAAATGCGGAGCGCGGAATATCTGGAACGCAACGCGGTTCCGGGCGCCTAGGCCAACCGGCGACTGCGGGGCCGCGGCCGGTTTGCCCATCCGGTTGCGGCTGGATCGGTGGTCCGGGCCCCGGGCTTGACCGTCGCCCGTTTCGGCAGTTCGGTGGTCCATGAGGCCCTGCGAGGCCGGCAATCGGCCCTCCGGGCGAATGTTTCTGCGTCAACACGGACTTCTTGCGCTCCGGCGCTTCCGCCTTGATCGGGCTTGCCAATTGCTTTTACGTTTACGTAACCCCCAATGCATCTAACCGTTTGAATTCCTTGAGGCCCGTTTTCGCCGGTTGCATAAGCTACCGGTGCGGTCTATTGCCATGCCGCAACGGGGGCACCGTTGCGATGTCTTTCGTCCACTCGCTCGCGCGCGCGGAAGAACTCGCTGCGGCTGTCCCGGACAAGGTCGGATTCGGCGAGACGGGCGACACTCTCCCTTTTGCTGTGTTCGAAGACCATCCAGGCGGTTGCCGGCGCCGTTGCGGCCCGGCCTGCAGCAGAAGGATCAGCCCGTGGCACGCAAGAAGATCGCACTCATCGGTTCCGGCATGATCGGCGGCACGCTGGCGCATCTCGCCAGCCTGAAGGACCTCGGCGACGTCGTCCTGTTCGACATCTCCGAGGGGACGCCGCAGGGCAAGGCCCTCGACATCGCCCAGTCCGGCCCGGTCGAGGGCTTCGACGGCCATCTGTCGGGCGCCAACGACTATGCGGCCATCGAGGGCGCCGATGTCTGCATCGTCACCGCCGGCGTGCCGCGCAAGCCGGGCATGAGCCGCGACGATCTTCTCGGCATCAACCTCAAGGTCATGGAGCAGGTCGGCGCCGGCATCGCGAAATACGCGCCCGACGCCTTCGTCATCTGCATCACCAACCCGCTCGACGCGATGGTCTGGGCGCTGCAGAAGTTCTCGGGCCTGCCGAAGTCCAAGGTCGTCGGCATGGCCGGCGTCCTGGATTCCTCGCGCTTCCGCACCTTCCTTGCCGACGAGTTCAAGGTCTCGGTCGAGGACGTCACCGCCTTCGTTCTCGGTGGCCATGGCGACACGATGGTGCCGCTGACCCGCTATTCCACCGTGGCCGGCATTCCGCTGCCGGATCTGGTCAAGATGGGCTGGTGCTCGGCCGAGCGGCTCGAGGAGATCGTCCAGCGCACCCGCGACGGCGGCGCCGAGATCGTCGGCCTGCTGAAGACCGGCTCGGCCTATTACGCGCCGGCCTCCTCGGCGATCCAGATGGCCGAGAGCTTCCTGAAGGACAAGAAGCGCGTCCTGCCCTGCGCCGCCGCCCTCAAGGGCGAGTACGGCCTGAAGGACATGTATGTGGGCGTGCCCTGCGTCATCGGCGCCGACGGCGTCGAGCGGGTGATCGAGATCGAGCTGGATTCCGACGAGAAGGGCCAGTTCGAAAAGTCGGTTGCCTCGGTGCAGGGGCTCATGGAAGCCTGCCAGGGCATCGCGCCCAATCTCAAGTAAGCCAGTGACCGGATCCGTGTCTCCTTCTCTCTCGCTGATGGGCGGCGTCCTCACCGCCCTGACGGTGCCGGTCGCGGCACTGGCGGGCGAGAGCGTCTACACGGATCTGGATCTCGACGCCTGCGAGACCGTTGTTATCGCCGCCGAGGATGGCGGCTCGGGCGAGTGGATCTGTCCCGGCATCGAGGGCCGTGCGGTCTTCGTCTCAGAGGGCGATCTGCGCGTCTCGGTCGGCTTCGGCGCGGTGCCGGAATTCCAGAGCTTCGCCCCGTTCAATTCGCTCGGATCGACGATCGAGTGGCGGGTGGACGAGCGCGGCGCGCCCTATGCGGCGATCGTGCGCTATCATCTCGACGGCGCCGAGGTCGGCGAGACGAGCGACGTGCTCCTCGTCTCGCGCGTCGGCAATGGCGAGACGCCCGGCTGTGCGGTGGCCGTGCTCGATGCGGCCAACGAACAGGCGAACGGCATGGCGCGCGGCGCCGCCGATCTCAGCACCATCTTCCAATGCGGACGCGACCGACCGGTGCTCATCGGTACGGCCGGCGGTCCCGCCTCATCCTTCGGCGGTCTGCAATGACCGTTTCTCCCATCATGCCGGATCGTTCCCGCCGGCAGGCTTCTCAAAAGGAAGGCACTTCATGAACATCCACGAGTATCAAGCCAAGGAAGTCCTCAAGGGCTTCGGCGCGCCGGTCGCCAGCGGTGTGCCGATCACGCAGGTCTCCGAGGCGGAGGCCGCCGCCCGGCAGCTGCCCGGTCCCCTCTATGTCGTGAAGAGCCAGATCCACGCCGGCGGACGCGGCAAGGGCAAGTTCAAGGAACTCGGCCCGGACGCCAAGGGCGGCGTGCGCCTCGCCAAGTCGGTCGAGGAAGTCGTCCAGCATGCCACCGAGATGCTCGGCAACACGCTGGTCACCGCCCAGACGGGCGATGCCGGCAAGCAGGTGAACCGCCTCTATATCGAGGACGGCGCCGATATCGACCGTGAGCTCTATCTCTCGATCCTCGTCGACCGCGCGGTCGGCCGGGTGGCCTTCGTCGCCTCCACCGAGGGCGGCATGGATATCGAGACCGTCGCCCACGAGACGCCGGAGAAGATCATCACCGTCGCCATCGATCCGCTCGAGGGCGTGACCGAGGCGGATGCCGGCAAGCTGTGCGATGCGCTCGAGCTCGACGGTCAGGCTCGCCAGGACGGCATGTCGCTGTTCCCGATCCTCTACAAGGCGTTCACCGAGAAGGACATGAGCCTTCTGGAGATCAACCCGCTGATCGTCATGACCGACGGCCGCCTGCGCGTCCTCGACGCCAAGGTCTCCTTCGACGGCAACGCGCTGTTCCGCCACGACGACATCAAGGCGCTGCGCGACGAGAGCGAGGAAGACGCCAAGGAGATCGAGGCGTCGAAATACGACCTCGCCTATGTCGCCCTCGACGGCGACATCGGCTGCATGGTCAACGGCGCCGGCCTCGCCATGGCGACGATGGACATCATCAAGCTCTACGGTAAGGAGCCGGCGAACTTCCTCGACGTGGGCGGCGGCGCCGACAAGGCGAAGGTGACGGCGGCGTTCAAGATCATCACCGCCGATCCGGCCGTGAAGGGCATCCTCGTCAACATCTTCGGCGGCATCATGAAATGCGACGTCATCGCCGAGGGCGTGGTCGCGGCCGTCAAGGAAGTCGGGCTGAAGGTGCCGCTGGTCGTGCGCCTCGAAGGCACCAATGTCGACAAGGGCAAGGCGATCCTCAACGACAGCGGCCTCGCCATCACCGCGGCCGACGATCTCGACGACGCAGCCAAGAAAATCGTTGCGGCGGTCGGCTGATGCGATCCGGCCGCCCGATCGGCGCGGCCGCCATCCCGACTGCTGACTGACCCTCTACGGAGTTCCCCAGAACCCATGTCCATTCTCGTCGACAAGAACACCAAGGTCATCGTCCAGGGCCTGACCGGCAAGACCGGTTCCTTCCACACCGAGCAGGCGCTGGCCTATTACGGCACGCAGATGGTCGGCGGCACCCATCCCAAGAAGGGCGGCGAGATGTGGGAGGGGCAGTCCGACGGACGCACCGTCCAGCTGCCGATCTTCTCGTCCGTGGTCGAAGCCCGCGACAAGACCGGCGCCACCGCTTCGGTCATCTACGTGCCGCCGGCCGGCGCCGCCGCCGCCATCGAGGAGGCGATCGACGCCGAGATCGGCCTGATCGTCTGCATCACCGAAGGCATTCCGGTGTCCGACATGGTCCGGGTGAAGGCCAAGCTCGACAAGTCCAAGTCGCGCCTGCTCGGCCCCAACTGCCCGGGCGTGCTGACGCCGGAGCAGTGCAAGATCGGCATCATGCCGGGCAACATCTTCAAGACCGGCAATGTCGGGATCGTCTCGCGCTCGGGCACGTTGACCTACGAGGCGGTCTTCCAGACCACCAATGAAGGGCTCGGCCAGACCACGGCCGTCGGCATCGGCGGCGACCCGGTCAAGGGCACCGAGTTCATCGACATGCTGGAGATGTTCCTGGCCGACGACGAAACCAAGTCGATGATCATGATCGGCGAGATCGGCGGTTCGGCCGAGGAGGAAGCCGCGCAGTTCCTCAAGGACGAGGCCAAGAAGGGCCGCTCCAAGCCGACCGTCGGCTTCATTGCGGGCCGCACGGCGCCCAAGGGCCGCACCATGGGTCATGCCGGCGCGGTCGTCTCCGGCGGCAAGGGCGGCGCCGAGGACAAGATCGCGGCGATGGAATCGGCCGGCATCCGCGTGTCGCCGTCGCCGGCACAGCTCGGCAAGACGCTGGTCGAGCTGCTCAAGGGCTGATCGTCCGGCTCATGTCGGACAGGCGGGGCGTCCACGCGATGCCCCGCGACAGGAACGGGTTCCCGCGTCACGGCAATGCCCGAAACGCGGGGAAGAAGGATCGAAACACGGGTGCCGGCCGCGATTCGCGCGTCCGGCATCATCGATGAATCGCTGATAGGAGACGGCCCCCGAACGGTGGTCGCAACGATACGATGGCACGCAATCAGGCGAACGAAACCTTCGCGCTCACCTCGTTCCTGTACGGCGGCAACGCCGACTACATCGAGGATCTTCACGCCCGCTACGAGACCGATCCATCCTCGGTCCCGGCCGAATGGAGCGACTTCTTCAAGGAGCTGAAGGACGATCGCGACGACGTCATCAAGAGCGCGGAAGGTCCCTCCTGGGAGCGGGCCAACTGGCCGATCGCCGCCAATGGCGACCTGGTCTCGGCGCTCGACGGCGACTGGGGCCCGACGGCCCAGAAGATCGAGGCCAAGGTCAAGCAGAAGGCGCAGGAATCGGGCGTCGACCTGTCCAGTGCCGCCGTCCAGCAGGCGGCGCAGGATTCGGTCCGCGCGATCATGCTGATCCGGGCCTACCGCGTGCGCGGCCATCTGCACGCCAAGCTCGACCCGCTCGGCATCGCCAAGCCGGCCGACGACGACTACAACGAATTGTCGCCCCAGGCCTACGGCTTCACCGAGGCCGATTTCGACCGCAAGATCTTCATCGACAAGGTGCTCGGCCTCGAATTCGCGTCGATCCGCGAGATGGTCGACATCCTCGAGCGGACCTATTGCACGACGCTCGGCGTCGAGTTCACCCATATCTCCAATCCGGAGGAGAAGGGCTGGCTGCAGGAGCGGATCGAGGGCCCGGACAAGGGCATCGCCTTCACCGAGCAGGGCAAGAAGGCGATCCTCAACAAGCTGATCGAGGCCGAGGGCTTCGAGAAGTTCCTCGACGTCAAGTACAAGGGCACCAAGCGCTTCGGCCTCGACGGCGGCGAGTCGCTGATCCCGGCGCTGGAGCAGATCATCAAGCGCGGCGGCCAGCTCGGCCTCAAGGAGATCGTCTTCGGCATGGCCCATCGCGGCCGCCTGAACGTTCTCAGCCAGGTCATGGCCAAGCCGCACCGGGCGATCTTCCACGAGTTCAAGGGCGGTTCCTACAAGCCCGAGGACGTCGAAGGCTCCGGCGACGTGAAGTACCATCTGGGTGCCTCGTCGGACCGCGAGTTCGACCAGAACAAGGTGCATCTGTCGCTGACCGCCAACCCGTCGCATCTGGAGATCGTCGATCCCGTCGTGATGGGCAAGGCGCGCGCCAAGCAGGACGCCATTGCCGGCCGCACGCGCACCGAGCTCGTGCCGCTGGACACCCGCTCCAAGATCATGCCGCTGTTGATCCACGGTGATGCGGCCTTCGCCGGCCAGGGCGTCGTGGCCGAGTGCTTCGGCCTGTCCAGCCTGCGCGGCCACCGGGTCGCCGGCTCGCTGCACTTCATCATCAACAACCAGATCGGCTTCACCACCAATCCGCGGCTGTCGCGCTCCTCGCCCTATCCGTCCGACGTGGCGAAGATGGTCGAGGCGCCGATCTTCCACGTCAATGGCGACGATCCGGAAGCCGTGGTCTACGCGGTGAAGGTGGCGACCGAATACCGGATGAAGTTCCACAAGCCGGTCGTCATCGACATGTTCTGCTACCGCCGCTACGGCCACAACGAGGGCGACGAGCCGGCGTTCACCCAGCCGATCATGTACAAGGCGATCCGCCAGCATCCCACGACGCTGGAGATCTACACCAAGAAGCTGATCGCCGAGGGCGTCGTCTCCGAGGCCGATGTCGAGGAGCGCAAGGCCGAGTGGCGCAAGACGCTGGAGGCCGAGTTCGAGGCCGGCCAGTCCTATCTGCCCAACAAGGCCGACTGGCTGGATGGCGCCTGGGCGGGCCTGCGTAAGGCCGAGGAAGTCGACGAGCCGCGCCGCGGCGTGACCGGCGTGCCGCTGAAGACGCTGAAGGAGATCGGCGCCAAGCTGTCGGCCGTGCCGAAGGGCTTCAACGTCCACCGCACCGTCAAGCGCTTCCTCGACAACCGCTCCAAGATGATCGAGAGCGGCGAGGGCATCGACTGGGCGACCGGCGAGGCCTTGGCCTTCGGCACGCTGGTGACGGAAGGCCATCCGGTCCGCCTGTCGGGCCAGGATTCGGAGCGCGGCACCTTCTCGCAGCGCCATTCGGTGCTCTACGATCAGGAGGACGAGACCCGCTACGTGCCGCTCGCCCATCTGGCCAAGGGGCAGGCGATCTACGAGGTCATCAACTCGATGCTCTCGGAAGAGGCGGTGCTGGGCTACGAATACGGCTATTCGCTCTCCGAGCCGAATGCGCTGACCCTCTGGGAGGCCCAGTTCGGCGACTTCGCCAATGGCGCGCAGGTGGTCTTCGACCAGTTCATCTCGTCAGGCGAGCGCAAATGGCTGCGCATGTCGGGCCTCGTCTGCCTGCTGCCGCATGGCTACGAGGGGCAGGGGCCGGAGCATTCGTCGGCCCGGCTGGAGCGCTTCCTGCAGATGTGCGCCGAGGACAACATGCAGGTCGCCAACGTCACGACGCCGGCAAACTATTTCCACATCCTGCGCCGGCAGCTGAAGCGCGACTTCCGCAAGCCGCTGATCCTGATGACGCCGAAGTCGCTGCTGCGCCACAAACGGGCCGTCTCCGACCTGTCGGAAATGTCCGGCGACACCTCGTTCCATCGCCTGCTCTGGGACGATGCCGAGATGCGCAAGGATTCGCCGATCAAGCTGGTCAAGGACGACAAGATCCGGCGCGTCGTGATGTGCACCGGCAAGGTCTATTACGACCTTCTGGAAGAGCGCGAGAAGCGCGGCACCAACGACGTGTACCTGCTGCGTCTCGAGCAGCTCTACCCGTTCCCGGCCAAGGCGCTGATCCACGAGCTCGCCCGCTTCAAGCAGGCCGAGATGGTCTGGTGCCAGGAAGAGCCCAAGAACATGGGTGCCTGGTCCTTCGTCGACCCCTATCTGGAATGGGTGCTGGAACATATCGGTGCTGAGAAGCGTCGCGTCCGCTATACCGGTCGCAACCCCGCCGCCTCGCCGGCGGCCGGCACCATGTCGACGCATCAGGCGCAGCTGGCGGCCTTCCTCGAAGACGCCCTCGGCTGAGCCACCCAGACGCCGCGCTGAAACAAGGTCGTCCCGACCGAACCCGACCAGAAGAGATCTGAAGAGCGATGAGCACCGAAATCAAAGTCCCGACGCTGGGTGAATCCGTTACCGAGGCCACCATCGGCCAGTGGTTCAAGAAGCCCGGCGACCGGGTCGAGATGGACGAGACGCTGGCCGAGCTGGAAACCGACAAGGTGACGGTCGAGGTGCCGGCTCCCGCCGCCGGCGTGCTCCAGGACATCGCCGTGCCGGAAGGCGAGACCGTCGCGGTCGGCACGGTCATCGGATCGATCGGCGAGGGCTCGGGTTCGGATGCCGGCACCACGGCTCCGACGGAGAAGCCGAAGAGCCAGGAAGCCAAGGCGGATGCCGGCGGCGAGACCAAGGTCGATTACGGCGGTGGTGCCAAGGGTGATGCGGCGTCGCCCACGCAGGAGGCCGGCAAGGGCTCCGGCGAGATGCCGGCCGCACCGTCGGCCCGCAAGATGATGGAAGAGAAGGGCCTGTCCGACGGCGACGTCGCCGGCTCCGGCAAGCGCGGCCAGGTGCTCAAGGGCGATGTCCTCGAGACCATCGCCCGCGGCGCGCCGTCCAGCCCGCAGGAAAAGCCGCAGGTTCCGACCGCCCGCGCCCCGTCCGCCGGTGACGACGAGAGCCGCGAGGAGCGGGTCAAGATGACCCGCCTGCGCCAGACCATCGCCCGGCGCCTGAAGGACGCGCAGGACACGGCCGCGATGCTGACCACCTTCAACGAGGTGGACATGACCGCGGTCATGGAGATGCGCAAGAAGTACAAGGACCTGTTCGAGAAGAAGCACGGCGTGAAGCTCGGCTTCATGGGCTTCTTCACCAAGGCGGTCTGCCACGCGCTGAAGGAAGTCCCGGCGGTCAATGCCGAGATCGACGGGACCGACCTGATCTACAAGAACTACGCCCATATCGGCGTCGCCGTCGGCACCGCCAAGGGCCTCGTCGTGCCGGTGGTGCGCGATGCCGACCAGATGTCGATCGCCGAGGTCGAGAAGGAGATCGGCCGACTCGGCCTGATGGCCCGTGACGGCAAGCTTGGCGTGTCCGACATGCAGGGCGGCACCTTCACCATCTCCAATGGCGGCGTCTACGGTTCGCTGATGTCGACGCCGATCCTGAATGCGCCGCAGTCGGGCATTCTCGGCATGCACAAGATTCAGGAGCGGCCGATGGCCATCGGCGGCCAGGTGGTGATCCGGCCGATGATGTATCTGGCGCTCAGCTACGACCACCGGATCGTCGACGGCAAGGAGGCCGTGACCTTCCTCGTGCGGGTCAAGGAGAGCCTGGAGGATCCCGAGCGCCTGGTCCTCGACCTCTAGGCGTTTGGCGAAGGACACATGCGTCCGGCCGGGATGGACCCGGCCGGTCCCGAGTTTGAGTAAGGGAGTACGGCCTGATGGCTGACGGAGTGATGATCGTGACCGGCGGCTCGCGCGGGATCGGCGCGGCCACTGCAAAGGCCGGCGCCAAGGCCGGCTATGCGGTCGTGGTCAATTACGCGTCCAACGAAGCCGCCGCCAATGCGGTCGTCGCCGACATCGAGGCCGCCGGTGGCAAGGCCGTCGCGGTCAAGGGCGATGTCGGTGTCGAGGCCGACATCCTCGCGATCTTCGAGGCGGCCGATCGGCTCGGCTCGCTCACCGCACTGATCAACAATGCCGGCATTGTCGACGAGGCCGGGACGCTGGCCGACATGACGGTCGAGCGGCTGGAGCGCATGTTCCGCATCAACATCACCGGCAGCATCCTGTGCGCCCGCGAAGCGGCCAGGCGCATGGGCAAGAGCCATGGCGGCAAGGGCGGCGCGATCGTCAATCTGTCGTCGGTCGCGGCCAAGCTCGGCGGGCCGGGCCAGTATCTCGACTATGCCGCCTCCAAGGGCGCCATCGACACCTTGACCGTCGGTCTCGCCAAGGAACTGATCGACGACGGCATCCGCGTCTGCGCCGTGCGCCCCGGCATCATCGACACCGACATCCACGCCTCGGGCGGCCAGCCGGACCGGGTGGCCCAGCTCGGACCCGGCCTGCCGATGAAGCGCGCGGGCACGGCGCAGGAAGTCGCCGGCGCCATCCTGTGGCTTGCCTCCGACGCCGCCAGCTATTCGACCGGCGCGATCCTCGACGTGTCCGGCGCACGCTCGATCTGGCCGTGATCCAACGATCCGCGCTGCAAGCCATCGCAGCGTAGCGGCTTCCATCAACGCATGGCCACGATCGCAGAAGACGGGCCGGCAGAAGGACGCGCAGCATGGAAACCGAGATCGCCGCGACATTCGCCGCAACGCCGATGGAGCTGGCGCTCCTCGGCTGGTCGGTGATCCTGGGGCTTGGCATGCTGGCCGTCCACATCGTGACGGCGATCCCCGCCATCGGTCCGAAGACCGCCGCCTCGTCGCGCGAGGGAGACCCGCGGCCGACCGGCGGACTGGCCGGCCGCGCCCGGCGCGCCTTTGCCAATTACATGGAAACCTACCCGTTCTTCGCCGCGGCGATCCTCGGCCTGATCGTGTCAGGCCAGACCGGCGGGCTCGGGCTGACCGGCGCCCAGCTCTGGTTCTGGGCCCGCGTCGCCTATGCGCCGATCTATTACGCGGGCATCCCTGTGATCCGCACCCTCGCTTTCGTGATCTCGATCTTCGGGCTGGTCCTGATGGTCTATGATCTCCTCGCCTGACGTTGGCTCCCGCCGACCTTATCTTCAAGACACCGGGCCACGGCCCGCACCGCACGAACAGGACTGGACATGGCTGAACCCTTCGACCTCGTCGTCATCGGATCGGGACCCGGCGGATATGTCTGCGCCATCAAGGCGGCGCAGCTCGGCCTCAAGGTCGCCGTCGTCGAAAAGCGCAAGACCTATGGCGGCACCTGCCTGAATGTCGGCTGCATTCCGTCCAAGGCGCTGCTCTACGCGTCGGAAATGTTCGCCGAGGCCAATCACAGCTTCGGCGAGCTCGGCATCGCCGTCGAGCCGAAGCTCGAACTGTCGAAGATGCTGGCCCACAAGGACAAGACGGTGAAGTCGAATGTCGACGGCATCGCCTTCCTGTTCAAGAAGAACAAGATCACCGGCGTCATCGGCACGGGCCGCATCAAGTCGGCCTCCGAGGTGGAGGTCGCGAAGGAAGACGGCACCACCGAGACCCTGTCGGCGAAGAACATCTGCATCGCCACCGGTTCGGACGTCGCCGGCATTCCGGGCGTCGAGGTCGCCTTCGACACGGACAAGATCGTGTCCTCGGACGATGCCATCGCGCTGCAGAAGGTCCCGGAGACGATGGTCGTCGTCGGCGGCGGCGTGATCGGGCTGGAGCTCGGCTCGGTCTGGGCCCGCCTCGGCGCCAGGGTCACCGTGGTCGAATACCTCGACAAGGTGCTCGGGCCGATGGACAGCGAGGTCTCCACCGCCTTCCAGAAGCTGATGGTCAAGCAGGGTCTCACCTTCAAGCTCGGCGCCAAGGTCACCGCGGTGACGAAGTCGGACAAGGGCGCCTCGGTCAGCTTCGAGCCGGCCAAGGGCGGCGAGGCCGAAACGCTGGACGCCGACGTCGTGCTGGTCGCGACGGGCCGCAAGCCGTTCACGGCAGGTCTCGGTCTCGAGGAGGCCGGCGTTGCGCTGGACGATCGCGGCCGGGTCGAGATCGACGCGCATTTCAAGACCAATGTCGACGGCATCTATGCCATCGGCGACGTGGTGAAGGGTGCGATGCTCGCCCACAAGGCCGAGGACGAGGGCGTCGCACTGGCCGAGATCCTCGCCGGCCAGGCCGGCCACGTGAATTACGACGCGATCCCGTCGGTGGTCTACACCTCGCCGGAAGTCGCCTCGGTCGGCAAGACCGAGGAGGAGCTGAAGCAGGCGGGCGTCGCCTACCGTGTCGGCAAGTTCCCCTTCATGGCGAATGGCCGCGCCCGCGCCATGCTGCAGACCGACGGTTTCGTGAAGTTCCTGGTGGACGCCGAGACGGACCGGGTGCTGGGCTGCCACATCCTCGGCGCCGATGCCGGCGATCTCATCGCCGAGGCCGGGCTGCTGATGGAGTTCGGCGGATCGTCCGAGGATCTCGCACGGACGTCGCACGCCCATCCGACCCTGTCGGAAGCCATGCGCGAGGCCGCCTTCGCGGCCTTCGCCAAACCGATCCATATATGACCGAAGCGCCGGGCGGGATCGCCCGCCGGCGTTTCACGTGAATCATTTCGCGCCATGAAAAAGGCCCGGCCGCCAGAAGCAGCCGGGCCTTCTCTCGTTAAGGTGCGCGCGATCAGCTCTTCTTGTCGGGCGTCGCGACCGGTGCGGTGTCGGTGCCGGTCGTGTCGGCGGTGAAGATCGGGGTCATCGGCGCGTCGGCCGTGACATGCGACGCGCAGGCGGCGACCGCTCCGGTGGAGGCGGCGGCCAGGAGGCCGGCGCCCAGCGTGACAGCGAGAAAGGATTTCATGCGGCATGTCTCCTTGGCTGTTGCGATCCCCAAAGCTTAAGGTCGCCACGCCCGCTCCGGCCAGCGCCGATATGCCGGGCGTCTTCACGTTTCGGTGCAGTCGCGTCGGAGAATGCCGGCCTGCCCCCGGTTGTCCGCACAGGCTCAGTCGGCCCGGGTGACGGTCCAGCCGGCCTCGCGCAGCAGGGCGACGATGCCCTCTTCGCCCGGCAGATGCAGGGCGCCCACGGCGACGAAGGCGCCGCCCGCCGTCAGCATCGGCTGCATGCGCTCCGCCATGCGGCGGTTGCGATCGGTCACGATGCGCTCTTCGAACTCGGCATAGCCGTCGCCGGCGCCGACCAGCACCCCGCCATTGGGGATCGCCGCCTCGATGGTCGGCATGATCATGGCGATTCGCCCGTCGACATAGAGCGAGACCATGGTCTCCATGACGTCGGGCAGGTGCTCTGCCAGATCGACCGTGGCGATGAGGCCTTCGAGCTGCAGCTCCATCGGCAGGGAGGCGAGGGCCGCCAGCTGCTCGGCCGACGTCTCGAGGCCCTCCACCGGCTTGCCCGCAGCCATGGCGCGCTGCGCAAGGGCCGCGTCGAGCACCGCCGCGCCTTCAGCGCGATGCGCCATCTCGCAGGCCGGGAGCATCAGGCTGATCGACAGGAACCAGGGCTGCAGGGTGCGCACGGCATGGAACGGCATGCCGCGGGCGTCGAGAGCGGCCCTGATTCGGGCCTCTTCCTCGTCGGAGAGAAGATCGGCCAGCGTCTGGCCCTTCGGCAGATTGATCAGCCCGGGATGGGCGAGAAACGCGGCGGCGGCCTTTGCCGGCTCGAGGACGTCGGTGGTCTCGATCACCAGGCGCCGGGCATCGGTCAGCGCGGCCTCGGCAGCCTCGCCGAGCGCCAGCACACGCGCATCGGCCAGATGCATGGTGCCGAGAAGAAAGGATGGCGGCACGCCCGGCTTCTCGATGCGGAACAGCTTGCCCTCGCCATTGACGGTCCGGGCCGCTTCCGCCTCGACCGCGGCGAGCCTGCCATCGGCTTCGAGCGACGCCAGGAGATCGGTCGCCTTGCAGGTCCCGGCGTCGGCCGCCTGCGCCGCGGCGATGCCGGCAAACAGCAGGGCGAGAAGCGCAAGCGGCAGCATGAGGCACAGGCGTTCGAGACGGCGCAGGACCGTGTCGGACGGGGGCAGGCGATCGGGTGCGGCGACGGCGGAAATCAGGTGCAGCATGGCGCGAGCCTAGGCGGCAATTGCGACCAAAGACCTAAGCATCGGGGGGCGATTCAGCCGGCGCGCCGGCGCCGGGCGCGGGGATGGGCGTCCTCGTAGATCGACATCAGCCGGGCCTGATCCACCGCCGTATAGTTCTGGGTGGTCGACAGGCTGGCATGGCCGAGCAGATCCTGGATGGTGCGCAGGTCGCCGCCGCCGGCGAGGAGATGCGTCGCGAAGGAATGGCGCAGCGCATGGGGCGTCGCACTGTCGGGCAGGCCGAGAACGCCGCGCAACCGCGCCATGGCGCGCTGGACGATCTGCGGCTGCAACGGCCCGCCGCGCGCGCCGCGAAACAGCGCGTTGTCGGCGTTGAGCGGATAGGGGCAGAGACGGCGATATTCGCCGACCGCCTCCAGCACGGCCGGGAGCAGCGGCACCAGCCGGGTCTTGCCGCCCTTGCCGGCGACCGGCATCGAACGGGCCGTCGCGTCGCTGAGCGCATCGCCGGGCAGCGACAAAGCTTCGGAAATGCGCAGGCCGCAGCCATAGAGCAGGGTGAGGATGGCGACGTCGCGGGCCGCGATCCAGGCCTCGGCGGCAAAGGCGCCGGCCTCTTCCGTCACCGCCATCGCATCGCCGACGGTCAGGGGGCGCGGCAGCGATTTCGGCTGTTTGGGCGCCCGCATCGCCTTGGCCCCAGCCGAGGACGCAAGGCCCTTGCGCTCCAGATGCCGGATGAAGGACCTGACGCCGGCAAGCCCCCGGCCCATGGTCTTGGCGCCTGCTCCGTCGCGGCGCCGGGCGGCGAGGAAGCCGCGCAGATCGGCCGTCTTCAGATCGGCGAGATCGGCCAGTTGGGCCGGGCGGGCATGATAGTCGGTGAGGAAGACCAGGAACTGGCGCAGATCGCGCTCATAGGCCTCGATCGTATGCGGGCTGCTGCGCCGCTCGTCGGCGAGAATTGTCAGCCAGGCCGCCTTCTCGTCGAGAAGCGGGCGGGTCGCGTGGATGAGCGTCGTCTGCGTCAACGCGGTGTCTCCTGCTGCCGCCGGTCCCGCGGCGTGCGCGCGGGTTCCGCCAGCCTATCGCCGCTTTGGTGAACGCATCGTGTTCGCCGGAACTGTTGCGGGCGCCGACGGTTGTTGCGGCAAGGCAGGCCGACCTCCCATTCGGCCGCTGCCACAAACGCAGCGGCCCGGTCGGCGCCAGATCAAGGAGATTCTCATGAAACGGCATGCAACGGCAATCTGGAAGGGCGCACTCGGGGACGGAACCGGCGCGATCACCACGCAGTCGGGCGCGCTGTCCGACCATGGCTATTCCTTCAAGGCGCGCTTCGAGGACGAGAGCGGCAAGTCGGGCACCAACCCGGAGGAATTGCTGGCCGCGGCCCATGCCGGGTGCTTCGCGATGCAGCTGTCGCATTTCCTCGCCGAGAACGGCACGCCGGCGCAGGAGCTGAAGGCGACGGCCACGGTAAATGTCGAGCAGGTCGAGGCCGGCTTCGAGATCAAGTCCAGCGCCATCGTCTTGGAAGCGACGGTCCCGGGGATCGAGCAGGGCAAGTTCGACGAACTCGCCAACACCGCCAAGGAAGGCTGCCCGGTGTCCAAGGCGCTCGGCGCAATCAGCGTGACGCTCGACGCCAAGCTGGTTTGAGGAGACCCGCATCGCGGGCGCAAATAATCAACGAAGCGGCCCGTGCCCGAGAGGGTGCGGGCCGATTCGCGTCGGGCGTGTCCCCGCGTGAGGTCTCTCAGTCCGGCCGGCGCTTGCGGCCGTAGAGTTCGAGCCGGTGCGAGACGATCTCGTAGCCCAGCTCGCGGGCGATCTCTTCCTGCAGCTTCTCGATGCGATCGGAGCGGAACTCGACGACATCGCCCGATTCGATGTCGATGAGGTGGTCGTGGTGATCGCCGTCGGCGCGCTCGAATCGCGACGGGCCGCCTTCGAAGACATGGCGCTGGATCGCGCCCTTCTCCTCCAGAAGCTTCATGGTGCGGTAGACGGTGGAGAGCGAGATCGAGGGATCGATCGCTGCGGTGCGCCGGAAGATCTCCAGCGCGTCGGGATGGTCGCCGCCGTCGGCGAGAATCGTCAGGATGATCCGCCGCGGCCGGGTGATGCGGACACCGGCGTCACGCAGGATGCGTTCGTAACGGCCCGGCGGGTTCGCCTCGGTCCTGTCGCCCATCTGCCTGTCCCCGTGCCATCCCCGTCGCGCCTCTTCAGGCCTGTCGTTCCGGCCTAATACCAAACGGCGCGAAAGGAAAATGCCGGACGCCGGCGCGGTGTCCGCCAAAAGCCGACAGCCGTGCGGCCGCTCCGCGTGTCGTCCTCCTGCGTCGGGGCTGACGACCGCACCAAGGGGGTGGCTCCTGCAGGGCCCTGTGGGTCGATCCCCTTGCGCGGTGGGCTTCCACGAGCCGGGACCCTTTGTGAATCCGCGATGACGCCGGGGAAGCCTGCGTGGCAGGCGATCCGGCCTGTTTCGGAAAAAGTTCGCTTCCGTCGTTTTTTCCAAAAAGCCGTGTTGACTTCGAAAGCGGGGAGGGCCTATAAGCCACTCATCGACGGCGAGGGTGCCGCCGGCGAGCCCTTCGGTTCGCTCTGGTTTTGGCCCCCCCGCAGACATCCAGAAGAGTTCGCCGGAAACGGCTGGTCTTCGACAGGGTCCAGGGGATGGAAGTCCCGACCGGCCCGCCGCCACCGTTTGTTCGATGGCGTGATCTTTGAAAACTGAAGATTGAGAAGAAAGAGAAGCGTGGGCGGCGGATTGTTTGCCTGGAGCTTCGTGTCGGTTTCCTTTCCGATTGCGAGGCATCCATGAGAGAACGATCGATCGTTATCAC
>NZ_JACSGS010000029.1:0-19118 GCF_014334315.1 Aurantimonas sp. DM33-3
CCGGCGCCTCAAGACCCTGAAGGGCCTCACGCCCTACGAGTTCATCTGCAAACGATGGACTTCAGAACCAGAACGATTCACGCTCGATCCAATCCACCAAATGCCGGGACTAAACACCTAGCGGCATAATTCTCGACAAGCGGCTTTTCATGGGGCTGTCGGGCAGCACCTGGGCCCGCGCCCCTCCAGTCCGAACCTACTGAACCTTTTCACCCTGTTCGACAGACCAGTACAGCAATCATGGCGCGCCCGTGTCGTTGACGTCGCGCGCCGCTGTCGGGAGCGGCGAAGGTTGCTTGTGCGCGGATCGTGAGAGATCCTCATGGATGATAAACCCGCGTACCAGGAGACCTATATCCATTCAGCCTTGGTGGGCTGGATACTCCTCCTCACCCTGCTTGCACTGATTATGTTGGCGGGCTGGATCGTGCTCTAGCACCGGCGGCCGGACGAGTGGCGACCTTTCCGAGGGCTGCTCGTCCGGTGTGCGCTTCGGAAGACTGGCAGCAGCGGGGAACTATAGAGATAGCGATTTGGCGAAAGCGGGCGCATGGTCTCGGTCGCGGCAATAGTTTGCTGGACGGTACACGGCAAGCGAGAGCTCGTTGACCTCCACATCGGGCCTGTAGAAGCGTAAACTCTCTGGTTGACCTCCGGCGGATGCCTCGTCGGGAAACCAGCACCGATTTACTCGGTCATTGCGACGGTGCGTGGGAAGGCACATCCGGGCGCCGCTCGGTCGCGGCGACACGCCGGCCCAAATTGTCTTCCTCCCGACGCAACGCTGTCTTCTCGATCTCCTCCCTTATTTTTGGATAGGATTTCAGGAAGCGGTCAAAATCTTCCGCTGCCAGCATCAGAACGTTGCAATAGGTGACTGCGACGACATCGGCGCCCCGTCGCCGGCCGGTCAGCAAGGCGATCTCGCCGAAGAACTCCCCCTGACCCAGCGTGATAACCTGGTCATCGCGCCGCACCTCCACCACGCCCGAAGCTATGAAATAGAGTCCGGTTGGCAGGTCACCCTTGCGCGCGAGATAGCCACCCGGCAGTACAATCCGGGGCTTGAGCCGCCGCGCCAACCGCTTCGCCTTCCTCTCGTCGAGATGGCGGAAGATCTGCATCGAACGGATCATGTCGAAGGTATTGAGCTTCAGGTCGAGCTGCTTTCGCTCGCGCAGCGGTCCGCGTTGCAGAACTGCCCGGCGCAGGTCCTGGTGTATCTCGAGCGCCAAAACACCCTCCTCGAAGAGATCGTCGAAGTGACTAAGCTCCTGCTGTTCGCCGAGTTGCGACAGGAACTCTTCCTCTACCGCTGTGGCATATTCGGGATATTGCAGGCGCAATGCCTGAAGTCCATTGTCTGCCGCGTCATGGCGACCTTTGACGATCTCGGTCAGGATCGCGCCGATGCGCACCCCCAGCAGCGGGGCAATCCGCTGCGGGATGTATTCCAGCAGTTCGGTGGTCAGGAGACTGAGAACCAGCAGTGTCTCGAACCGACGGATGAGTCGCAGCTTCAGCGGACGATCGATCGAGAAGCGGAAGTGCAATTCGTATGCGACGCTGAAGCCCCAGCCATACTCGAGGCTTTTGCGAGCAGCCCGGTTGTAGCCGACGCGTCCGTCGGCACGCGCTCCTTCGACGAGACGCTCGGCGTGACTGAGCATCGCGCCCACCGCATCGACCGCGATCGTGCCGCGTCCGTAATGCTGCAGGACCATTTCCTTCTCGCGGGTCGCCATCGCGATGAGGCCAAGCGTGACGCGCTGCCTGTCGGTCAGCGCCTCCTCGATGTCGAGCGTGGCGGCGCCCTCAATCCGCGAACGGTAGGCGCCGATCACGGTCTCACTGGCTTCGCTATTGAGACCGTAGCGTATTGCGGTTAGTTCCAGCGTGTCCTTAACCTCGGCGAGCGTCAAGGCGAGCACTTGATTGCGCACCGCGCTGTCGACTGGCGATAGCCGGTCGAGCTTCAGCCAGTGGATGACCCGGTGCAGGGTCAGGCCGTTGACGAAAAGCGTGAACAGAACGAAGCCGGTGGCGGTGACGGCGACGAACCGCTTCAGTTCCGGCGCGACGAACGCGTTCTCCGTGACCACGAGAGCCAGGGCCAGTGTCACCGCGCCGCGCAGGCCCCCCCAGAAGATCGTCACGCTGTAGGGCTGGCTGACAGGTCGAGCCGCACCGATGGCGCTGAGCAATGGAAGCACCAGGAAAAGTACGACAGCGCGGGCGGCCAGGGCAGCCCCAACGGCTGTCAGGACGATGAGCAGATCCTGTAGACGCACCTCCGACAGGATGCGCGGCACCAAAATGGCGGCGAGAAGGAACACCAGTGATCCGGCCCAAAAGCCAATCTGCTCCCAGACATCGCGCAAATAACGCCAGTTGCTCGGCGCGATACGCGCCGGGACCATGGCTGAGACCGCTAGCCCAGCGACCACCACCGCCACCACTCCCGATACTCCTAGGAACTGGTCCGCCAGGATGTAGATCGTGTAGACGGCGCCAAGCGTCAGTGTGACCTCGGCCGACCTAATGCCGCCGATCAGTGGCAAGGCCAGACTGAGCGCATAGCCGCCGACGAAGCCCGCGAGCGCTCCGCCGAAAAAGGCCGTACCGAAGCGCACGAATGCGTCAGAGGCTTCCAGCGGCTGGTTGGATACGATGACGGTCAGCAAAAGCGAGAATAACGCGATAGCAGCCGCGTCATTGAGAAGGCTCTCGCCTTCTACCAACCGGGTGAGACGCGCCGGGGCACCGAGTTCCCGGAAGATCGCAACGACCGCCGCCGGGTCCGTGGTCGCGACGATCGAGCCGAGCAGCAGCGCGCCGACCAGCGAGATGCCGAACAAGACATTGAGGCTGAAGCCGATCACAGCCGCCGCCAGCACCACGGCAAGCACCGCAAGAACCAGGATCGGAACTGCGTCCTCCATTACCCGCCGAACGTCGATCAAGATCGACGCCTGAAACAACAGCAGCGGCAGAAACACGTAGAGAAAAATCGACGAGCGGACAGGAAGATTTACGATCGGCGAGACGATCTCATTGAAAGCGTCCGTGACGGGTGTCGCCAGCAGGAACGCCGCAAGGAACCCAAGCGCCACACCGACTCCTGCCAGCAGAATGGTCGACGGCAGCTGGAAGCGTGCCGCCACTGGCTGCAGCGCCGCGACGATCAGCAACAGGCTGGCCACTACAAGGATAATCGCCGCCATGTCGAACAAATTCATACCTTGGGTTGAGACTGACCAAACTGTGGCCGATCCGCCGACAAATCGGTGTATGGAGGATTCGAAAGGGCCGAACTATAGCAGCACGGCCGTCGGATCGCGCAACTGTCCCTGCGTGTTCGGTCTCGCCGAAATTCACCGGGCTCAGCATCCGCCGATTCGACGGCCGCCGCGACTCGACATTCGGTGAGTCTTTTGGCACTCGCTCGCCGTTTGTACAGTTTATGAGGATCGCGCCGGCAAATCGAACGCGAGTGCACCGAGCAGGCTGAGCCTTCTGATCGACCGGTACTACTGGCTGCAGGAATCCCGGCACAAGAGGGTCCGTCGCGACAACTAGAGCACATCCGGCTTAATCCGGTTCATATCCGGCAGCGGCGAAGTAGTTGGCGCATTCGTCTGGCTTGAAGAGCGGGATGACGGCGCCGACTGCATCCCACAGCCCGTCGACTGTCCTTTCGGCCTTCGATCTCATCAGTGCCTTGAGCTTGGAGAAGGCCATTTCGATCGGGTTGAAGTCCGGACTATAGGGCGGCAGAAAGCGCAACTCGGCGCCGGCTTGCTCGATCGCAAGACGGACATCCTCCGCCTTGTGCGCCGGCGTCTTCGGAGCCACGGGTCTCCTTCGACTGTCCATGATCACGACGTCGCCGGACAAGAGCGTCGGCACGAGGACCTGTTCGACATAGGCCCGGAAGGCGATGCCGTTCATGGCGCCATCGAGGACCATCGGCGCGGTCATGCCGGTCAGGCGAAGGGCGCCGGTGAAGGTGGTCGTCTTCCAGTGGCCGTGAGGAACCCCGGCCCGGCAGCGTTCACCGCGAGGAGCCCGTCCACGCAGGCGGGCCATTTTGGTAGAAAGCCCGGTCTCGTCGATGAAGACAAGCTTGGCCGGATCGAGACCGAGCTGGTCATCGAACCACGCCTGGCGCCGCTTCAGGAGGTCGGCGCGCTCCTGCTCCAATGCATGTGCGGTCTTTTTTGAACGTCCAACCACGGCGGCGGAGCCAGACGCTCAATGCGCTGCGGCCGATCCGGACACTCGCTTCCGCATCGAGACGGCTCACCATCTCATCGAGCGTGATGTCCTTCTGCTCTTCGATCATCCCGAAGATGACGGCCTTGTGCGGATCGAGGGTCGACCCACGCCGCCAGCCCTGCGGCCGGGCCGTTCGCTCGCCGATCCTGGCTCTCCCGATCCACCGGATCGCCGTCGATATGCCGATCCCGAACCGGGCGGCCGCCTGGCGTGCAGACATTCCGTCCGACGACGCGTTCAGTACTCGTGACCGCAGATCCTCAATGCTCTAGCCATCATCCACCTCCATCGAAGTGGAATTTGAATCAGACACCGCTCCAACCGTCACTTCACATCCGATTCATCGATCGAAGGACGTGCGCTAGCCAGGAGGGTGGCGTTTGAGGATAATCGGGCGGCCTGATGCGGCTTTATATGCTGCTGAATAACAGTTTGGCGCAGATAAATAGCAGGATCACGCAAGCTGCTACGGCGGCGATATTCCAGACTGAACGTTTACTCACGACGCCGCTCCGAGAGTTTCTGGAGCGGCAACTCCTCGCCGGCGGCAATCGATCCACGAAGACGGAATCATTTTTACTTAGATGGGACTCGTCTCGCCGTTTGCCGATGGCGTCCTCGCCAGTCGCTCGGCATCGAACTCATCGACGATCCGCAAGACACCCCCGATCGCTGCCATATCGCGTACTTGCGACTGTATGTACCGGACTTGATCTAACGCTTCGGTCAGCGAAGCCTCAATGTTGAAAGGCACCGGATCGTCGGAATGGGCCCGCGTTCGATCGAAAGCGAACAGTTCCTTCGCGGACTCGATATTGCCGACGACGCCGGACAGCTCAACCCAGATCGCTGCTAGCCTATCCGCCTGTTCCGGTGACATGGCCTCCCCCCTCCCCCGTTGTTCGAGTGGAGGTTATACCGCTTTCGCAGATCTGGTGTAACTGTCGCCGCCGGCCCCTCTCGCGATCGCGTCTTCTTCTCTCAAGACGGCGATCTTCAGTGCGTACAGCAGCCCCGCGACGGTCGATATCTTACCCGGGAAATCGAAATCCCGGCGGCCTGCAGCATCGGCCTCGAGATAATCACCGAGCACTCGGTGCAGTTTGTTAGCTGTCAACATATCGGTCACGTCAGTCTCTCATTGACGTGAACGTTACTGCAGATTCGTTTACGCTTTCGAATTGCCTCGTAGGGCGGCTTCGATTACGCGGAAGGCAATCAGTCCTCGCGGCACTGAGGTGGGCTTCAGGGGTCAAATCTGAGGCCGTTTTCAGAGGTCGATTGCTGCAGCGGTCGCCGAAACCGGGCCACGCGCTCTCGCAAGCGACTGTCGAGAAGCTCGAGTCCCTCGCGGATCTCATCTTTCTCAGACGCGGATAGATCGCCGAACAGGTTCTCTTCGACGCCGCGCCAGATCTCGCGAACCAGTGCCTGGGTCTCCACGCCGGCCTCGGTCAGGACGAGAGCGGTTTTTCGGTGGTCGAGTTCCACGGGAACGCGCTTGACAAGGCCTTTCGCTACTAGCCTGTCTGTCGTCTTCGATACCGTCGAGGACCGGATATTGAGGAGATCCGCAATCTCGGAAACGGTCATGATCGGCTTCGTCGTAAGAACGCAGATCATCTCGTCCTGACCGGGGTGCAGATCGGCAACGCGGAGCGCGATGTCGACATGCGCTCTCGTCAGCTTCGCAACGCGCAGTAGTTCCTCGACGATCTTGTGGTCAGTCGCTGCCGGTGGTGCGGTGTTCGCGATATCGTCCATGTCGGCCTCCCTTAGCCGACTATAGACCTATGCCGGACGGCGGTCGGGAAAAATGTCGTCCGCCGGGTACGGGTAGGTTCTCACCTGTTGCGCCGATTACTTGCTCGCATCCTGGGCGCGATCACCCATGCGATCGGCGCGGCGGCGACGAAGCTGATCACGACGACTGCAGGGATGAGGTACGGCCACGCTTCCGAAATCGCCGGGAAGCTTAGGACGAGAACGGCGCCGGTGCCGAAGATGACAGCGTTCACCACGCCATAGATGACGGCGGCGATACGAATGCGAGTGGACATCTGAACTCCGCGGAACGAGATGCTGCGAGTTCTAGCGGGATTCTGGTGCGCCCGATTTGATGTCGATCATGCGGCAGGTGCCCTATCTTCGGCAAATAGCGGACCGGCTTTCCGGTAGAGAGATTCATGCGCATATTCATCGACACGCTGCCGGCCGAACTTGCGTCTATGCCAGTACTTGCGGCAGTCGCAACGTGGTTTGGCGCCGGCCTGGTGGAGCCATTCCAGGGATTCCTGGCGGCGCTGACGGTGCTGCCACTCCTCTATTGCACGAGTGCCCGCGGCCTTTGAGTCCGGCTGGGCGCCTTCTTCGTCCCGACGGCTGTCCTCACCTACTTTGTCGCCGGCATCTGGTTCGCGCAGACGGGTGTCACCGACGACGGCAGAATGGTCATAGACGAGGTGGCGGGGGTGTGCGTTGCCGCGATCGGGGGATGGGGAAGCCGGCGGTGGACTCTCGCGGTCCCCCCGCTCTTTAGTCTGATCGACCGCTTCAAGCCTTGGCCCTTCTCGAAGCTGGAGGCCGTCCAGCCTAACGATTTCGGCGTCCTTTTAGATGACTGTGTAGCCGGACTTGCCGCTGCGATGACAATGCTCTTCGTGAGAGCGCTTCTTCGTCACCGCAGGATCCGTGCGAGACGCGGGCAACAGAGCGGACGAGAGGTTGTCACCGAGAATGCGGCTCTTCCGTCGGTTAGGCGATATCACCAACCCGGAGGCAAAACGATAGACCACAGCAATCACATTCCGCTGACGACCGCCGAACTCACGAAGAGCGTTCTTGATGACGCGACGATCTACGGGCCGGGTGACCCGAAGATCGGATCCGTGGCCCATGTTCACGGCTCTGGCATGTCCGCAAATGTCAGTGATCGACGTTGGCGGCTTTCGCGGCATCGGCGCCAACGCGTGGCGGTATCGGCTAACGAACTTCACTTTATGCGTGACGAAAGTGGCGATGTTCATGCCGTCACAGCGTGGACGAAAGACGATCTTAAGGCGATGCCGGAGCACACGGACTGACAACTCTTTGGGTCGGCACTCAAAAAGGGCGCCGGGCCCCCTTCTTGAACGGCCAAGAGATTCCGCTCCAATCTCGATCACGGCCGCTCTCTCAGGTGTCGACCGATCTCGTTGAGATACCGTGGACGTAGGCCTCCTGAATGACCATCGCCAAAGTCTTCTCTGCCGTCCGGCGTGGCTCCAAGTAGCTTACCTTTCCGCAGCTTCGGTATCGTAAGGTCGATCCGCCCGACTCGTATCCCAAGCTCGATCGTGGTACCCGTTTCGGTGGTTGAGCCGGTCCGCAGAGCGCGCCCTTGCCGAAACACTAGTTCGAGCCTCGACTTCCAGCTCCATCATGCGCTCGGTCGCAAAGGCAAGCATCTCGCGGACGAGATCGACATCGACCACTTGTTCAATCAGCTCCAGTAGCGCCATCTTCCCATCTGTCATCGCCATCGTCGGCTCCAGGTTCGAGTTCGCATCCGAATCCTACCGAAGATCGTGGGGGCTACCTCAAAAGCGCCGCTTCCTACACTATCTCCCCGGGCACGACCCGGTTGGGAGCTGGCCGTAAGGTTGCCAACCTTCCGGTTGTGTTTCGGGCACTCGCGGGCTAAGACGCCGCCATGCCAGTGAAGTTGCGTGCCAGAAATGTCTTCAAGCTCTTCAATGAGACGAAGGTCGACACCCTCACGCGCCTGAAGCGCGGAGAGAGTAAGGAAGAGATCTTCCGCGCCACCGGTGCCACCGTCGGTATCAACGACGTGAGCTTTGACGTTCATGAAGGCGAAATCTTTGTCATCATGGGCTTGTCGGGCTCCGGCAAATCCACGCTCGTGCGAACCCTGAACGGACTCATCGCACCGACTTCGGGCGAGATCTGGGTGGAGGAGGACGATGTGGCTTCCTGCAGTGCGGAGCGGCTCCGTGAGGTGCGCCGGCGCAAGATTGCCATGGTCTTCCAGCATTTTGCCCTGTTTCCGCACAAGAGTGTCGCAGACAACGTGGCATTCGGACTGAAGGTCAAGGGAATGCGCCGCGCCGAACGGCGCGCAGCGGCGCTGAAGGCACTGGCACAGGTCGGCCTGGAGGCTCATGCCGACAGCTACCCAGCACAGCTCTCGGGGGGAATGCAGCAGCGTGTCGGGCTCGCCCGCGGACTGGCAACAGGCCCCGAAATCCTGCTGATGGACGAACCATTCGGCGCGCTCGATCCGCTGATCCGCCGCGAAATGCAGGACGAACTGGTCGTCCTCCAGAAAAAGCTGAAGAAGACGATCATCTTCATCACGCACGACCTGAACGAAGCGCTGCTGCTCGGCGACCGGATCGCCATCATGAAGGACGGTGCGTTCGTGCAAGTGGGCACAGCACAAGACATCGTGGCCGATCCTGCGGATGATTATGTGCGCGCCTTCGTCGCCGATATCGACCGCAGCCGCGTCTTCAGTGCCGCCGACGTGGCGCTGGAGCCGGCGTCAGTGCCGATCGACGCCACTTTGTCCCAGGCGTTGCAGGCGATGAAGGACGTCGGGAGCGGAGCAGCCCATGTCCTGAAAGAGGGGGCGATCGCAGGCATTGTGACCTGGCGCGGCATTTCCGAAGCCGCCCCGACCCAGACCGTGCAGGACGTCATGGTCATAGACGCACCGGTCGTGGACGAGTCAGCACTCCTGCACGAGATGTACGATGCTGCGCAGACAGGCCTTCCGGTGGGAGTGACGGACGGTGATGGCACGCTGGTGGGCGTCGTACCGCCGGAAGCGATCTTCGCGCAACTCGCGCCCGCCGCCGCCGGCGATCCCGATGCACCTCCGTCGATTGAGGATGCATCCTCGGCTCTGCCCGGGACCAGCTAAGCCTGGGGTCTCCCCAGACAGGAGAAAGCGTTGTTCAATCCTTCCGACCTTCTGGTGATTCCGTTCGACGACTGGATCAACACGTTCGTGCGCGGATTTCTCGTCCCGAATTTCCGCCCCTTTTTTCGGGCGTTGCAGGTTCCCGTAACGGAAGTGCTGAACGGACTCGATGCGTTCTTCGCTTGGGTGCCAATGATCGTTATCACTGGAGTTTTCGCTGCCCTGTCTTGGCGCATTGTCGGGCGCGGCATGGCACTCTTCACCATCCTAGGGTTTGCCTTCATCGATATGATCGAGCTCTGGGGAGAGACGATGACGACGTTGTCGATGATCGTCACCTCCGTCTTCTTCTGTACGGCGATCGGCGTGCCCGCCGGCATCCTGGTGGCACGCAGCGACCTAGGCTGGCGGATCGTTCGGCCGCTTCTCGACATCATGCAGACGGTGCCATCCTTCGTGTATCTGGTGCCGATCGTCATGTTGTTCGGCGTGGGGATGGCACCAGGAATCATAGCGACGATCATTTTCGCCCTGCCGCCGATCATCCGGATGACGAACCTGGGCATCCGCAATGTCCGCGGAGATCTGATCGAGGCCGCCGAGGCTTTCGGCTCTACCCCGAGCCAGATGTTGTGGGAGGTCCAGTTTCCGCTGGCGCTGCGCACGATCATGGCAGGCCTGAACCAGACACTCATGCTTGCGCTGTCGATGGTGGTGATCGCCGCGCTGATCGGCGCGGGAGGCCTCGGCCTTGTGGTCAATACCGGGCTCGGCAGGTTGGACGTGGGGGGCGCGACCGCGGGAGGCGTGGGCATTGTGATCCTGGCCATTGTGCTCGACCGGATTACGCAGGGACTGGTCGAACCCCGCGCCGGCGGCACCACTTCCCTGCGCCAGACATTTGCCGCCCTGTTCCGCGGACAGGGTTCCCGCGAACTGGACTCCGCCGCGACGAACCAGACGGTGGCCTGAGGCCAGCGTCCTTCCGGGCTCAGGTCCGGACCGACTGCCCTGTCCGGTTCCGGGCAGGACATCCGACGACGAAGTAAATGGAGACGAACCATGAAGTACAACCTCCCCATTCTCGCCGCGACTGCGGCGCTCCTGGTCGGTACCGCGCCAATGGCTGCCCTGGCGCAGGACATGCCCGGCGAGGGCACCACGATCCGCATGGGACAGGCCACATGGGACACCGGCTGGTTCCATGCCGAAATCTACAGTCAGCTTCTGGAAGAGCTTGGCTACACGGTCGAGGGACCGATCACACTCGACAATCCGCCGTTCTATCAGTCGGTGGCCCAGGGTGATCTCGACCTTTGGGTGAACGGATGGTTCCCGCTGCACGACACGTACCGCCCGGTCTTCGAAAACGGTGCCGAACTGGTTGGCGCGGTTGCCAAAGGCGGCGCTCTGGAAGGCTATCTGGTCGATGCCGCGGCGGTCAAAGAGTTCGACATCAAGACGTTGGCGGACTTCAAGCGAGACGAGGTAAAGGAAGCCTTCGACCGGAATGGCGACGGACTGGCTGATCTGGTTGCGTGCCCGCCGGGCTGGGGCTGCGAGGTGAACATCGAGCACCACATGGATGCCTACGGCCTGCGCGATCACATCAATCCGATTAAGGCAGGCTATGCCGCGTCCATGGCGGATGCCGTGGCGGCCTTCCAAAACGGCGAGCATATCCTGTTCTACACCTGGACGCCGAACTGGACCGTCAACGAGCTGGTTCCCGGCAAGGACGTGATGTGGATCGAGGTGCCCCAGGTTGATCTGCCCGACATGAGTCTTGCAGATGCCGCCACAATGGAGGGGATCGAGGGCTGCGTGGCCGATCCGTGCACATTGGGCTTCCCGGCCAATGATATTGTCCCGGTCGCCAATAGTGCCTTCATCGATAAAAATCCGGCCGTGGAAAAACTGCTGCAGGAGGTCGCGATCCCGCTGTCTGCCATTTTCGAGCAGAACGCGGCGATGAATAGCGGCGAAGACGACATCGAAATGCAGGCTTCGGAGTGGATCAAGCAGAACCGCAAGTTGGTCGATGGTTGGCTTGAAACGGCGCGGGCCGCTGCCGAATAAGCTGACGACCCTGACGCCGTGAACGCTGCTGTTGTTGGCGGGCCCCATTCCCGGGCCCGCCGATCGCCCCGCGATTTTCTGGGGACGCCTACCTTCGGCTCCCGAACCAACTCGGGCGATCGCATTTGATCTTGTCGTTCATCGAAGACGCCATCAGCGGCATGTTGAACGCGACCTGCAGTGTATCCCCATAAACCGGTTCACTGCAATAACGGTCGTTCGGGGCTCACTATCAGCAAGATTTTCTGATTGCGGCCTTGGGCCGGAGCAGAATGTCAGCTTCCTGGGCGCCTTTGCGAGTAGCTGCCATTCTTGAGCTCATGAGCAGCGGCCCGCCACGTACGAGGCGACAGGCCTTTCCAACTGGCGAACGCTCGGCTGAAATGCGCGACATCTGCGTAACCCAGCATCTTCGGCCAGCTAGGGGAGAATTCGGCTTCGCGCTCGAGCACTGTCCTCAGTACGCTCTCGTACCTCAGACCGCGTTCGGCAGGGCGACGCTGGAAGGAACGCCGAGACATTCCAAGGCGAGCTGCAACCCAGTCTACCGACCGTCGGCACACCAGCAGTCGCAACCCAACCAAGTACTCCACACAAGCAAAGAGACCGTGGACGATTGGCTCAACCGACGAGTTTCGTCAATCCAATAGTCACGAGCAATGCGACGCTAAGCATGCCAGAGATCGCGAGTGCCTGCAGAATCGAGGGTTGAAGCATGACGTGCGCCTTTCGTAGAGCGCGTTCCTGATGCCGCACATATGCGTTCGCTGGAGCAATCCATCCAATCTGTTTTGCGACACCATACGCCGCGCGAAAGACAATCTTCGTGGCGATGGTTGGCTTTTCTTTAGCAGGAACCTTTCACCCCTGCTGGTCTGCCCCCACTGAAGTGGTCCTCCCTGAAGTATGGTTTTCGAGCCATTGGAGGACGAGAGCATGCCGCAGAAGAAGCACAAGCCTGAAGAGATCGTCGCGAAGCTGCGGCAGGTCGATGTCCTGGTATCGCAGGGGCGATCTGTTGCCGAGGCGGTGCGCGCGATCAGCGTGACGCAGTTCACCTATTATCGTTGGCAAGGAATACGGCGGTCTGAAGGGCAACCAGGTCAAGCGCCTGAAGGACCTTGAGAAGGAGAACGAGCGCCTTCGAAAGGCGGTCTCCGACCTGACCCTGGAGAAGCTGATCCTTCGAGAGGCCGCATCGGGAAACTTCTGAGCCCTTCCCGCCGTCGGCGTTGCATCGAGCATGTCAGGACGATGTTCAAGGTATCCGAACGCTTTGCCTACCGTGTGCTCGGCCAGCATCGCTCGACGCAACGCAAGACGCCGACCGGTCGATCTGATGAAGCGGCGTTGACCGCCGACATCATCGCGCTCGCCACCCAGTACGGCCGCTATGGATATCGCCGGATCACGGCGTTGCTGCATGCGGCCGGGTGGACGGTGAACGTCAAACGGGTCGAGCGCATCTGGCGACGGGAGGGGCTGAAAGTGCCGCACAAGCAGCCGAAGAAGGGTCGGCTCTGGCTGACACGACCATCCTGCGTCCGTCTAAGGCCGGAGCATCGCGACCATGTCTGGTCCTACGACTTCGTCGAGAGCCGAACCCACGATGGGCGCAAGTTCCGCATGCTGAACATCGTCGACGAGTTCACCCGGGAATGCCTGGCGATCCGGATCGATCGAAAGCTGAACTCGACCAGCGTCGTCGACGCCTTGACCGACCTGTTCATCCTGCGCGGCGTGCCCGACCATATACGCTCGGACAATGGGCCGGAATTTATCGCCAAGGCAATGCGGGAATGGATCGTCGCCGTGGGTGCCAAAACGGCGTTCATCGAGCCGGGCAGCCCATGGGAGAACGGCTACTGTGAAAGCTTCAACGCCCGACTTCGGGACGAGCTCCTCTACGGCGAGATCTTCTACTCGCTGGCCGAGGCGAAGGTCGTGATCGAAAGCTGGCGTCGCCACTACAACACGGCACGTCCGCACTCGTCATTGGGCTACCGCTCGCCGGCACCGCAGGTTCTGCAATGGCCGTCTTCGCCACCCGGACCAGCTTCGCCGGCCACGCCAGCCTTGGCGCAAAGGCCGCTCATGAACTAAGATTTGCCTGGACCACCCGGTGGGGGCCGACCACTGCGGCCTTGCCAAATTCGCCGACTTTGCCACCCTTCGTCATCAATGGAAGTGATGGAGGTGGTGGCTGTGACTGACCGCGAGAAACTCGAAAAGGCAATCGAACGCAGGCGGATACAGGAGCGCGAACGGCATAACCGAGCAATCGTGGAGGGCCCACATTCTGGCGCCTCAGGTTCTGAAACCGTTGCCAATGACCTGCAAGCCAGCCCGATGAAGCCGCAAGAGAAAGTGTGACTTGTTTCTAAAATGAGGCCGACTAGGTTCCTGCCTTGAAGGCAGTTAATATATTGCTTGTGAAGCTGAACATCCAAATGCGGCACATTAAACAGCGGGAAACATGACTTTATCTAACGACACAGTGCACAAAGAATTCGACGAGGCGGCTTCGGCGCAGGATGTTTCCACCCATCTGACAGCAAGCATTGTGGTTGCTTATGTGTCGCGCAATTCAGTGCCCGCCGCGGATGTTCCTGGTTTGATTGACAAGGTACATACGGCCTTGACGGAAGTGAGGTATCCAAGCGTACCACAGGTGGAGACGAAGCCAATGCCGGCTGTCTCGATCAAGAAGTCGGTACAGGATGAACAACTCACCTGTCTGGAATGTGGGAAATCACAAATATCGCTGAAGCGGCATCTCAGGGTTGCCCACGGCCTAGAGCCGTCAGAGTACCGCGTGAAATGGGGCTTGGGGCCAAATTATCCCATGGTGGCTCCAGGATACTCGGCACGTCGTTCTGTCTTGGCAAAGAAACTTGGCCTGGGCCGCAAGCCCAAAGCTGCGGCCGCTTCCGCAGATAATTCAGCCGACGGCAAGAAAAGCAGCCCGTCTAGAGCTAAAAGAACGCGGGCCCCTTCCGGCGGAAAGCCGCCCAAACCTAAATCAGCGCCTCCGATCGGTGAATCGGATGTGTAGTGACGATAGACATACGCTTTGATTCAAAGTCCACTTCGATGGAGGGGGATGATGGCCAAAGCGTTGAGCAAGGATTTCCGTAAGCGTTGGGCGACGGACATTGCCGCCGCACGTACCAACTGAGGTCATTATCAGCGACAGCACTGCAGCGATGGTTCATTCCAGTGCAAGCGAGTACCTCGACCGGATGACGCGGCCGGTACGCCAGACCTGCCGACTGCTAGCGGCAGGAGAAGCCTGTCGTCAGCGTCGCGCCGCACGCCATCCGCCTTCTGGCTCCAGAACATCTTGAACAGACCCTGCGACATGGGTTCATGCTCGCTTTCGTGCCGAACTGACCCCCTGGGTTTCCCGGAGCCCATTTGATTTCGAGACGCCGAGGATCCTTTCGCAAATCTCGCGCCATGGCGATCGCTTGAAGAAGCCCTCCGTTCAGCAGCCATCGAATGCGCGAGACGGCAACATCATGCGACCACTTCCGGGTTCTCGGGATCTGCTTCGACGCGCTCGTCAGCAGGTCCCTTGATCCGCGCAAGATTGAGCGCCGTGACGATCAGACCGACGTGACTGAAGGCTTGGGGAAAATTCCCCAGCATTTCTCGCCCGTGCGGATCGTATTCCTCGGCAAGAAGCCCAACGTCGTTCGAGATTGAGATGAGGCGTTCGAACAGGTGGAGCGCATCCTGGTGGCGCTCCTGGAGGATGTAGATGTCATTCGGCGTGCAATTTTGACCCCCTAGGCGGGGTTATCGGCGTCCAAAATTGACCCCCATCCGATGCATCTGAACAGTCCGCGTTTTCCTCTGGAAGACGGGCGGGCGGGGGATGAAGGGCGTGGATACAATTGCGCGCATCCGGCGCGAGTTTTTCGTTCGCGGCCGGACGATCAAGGAGATCGTCCGCGAGCTCCATGTGTCTCGCAACACGGTCCGGAAGGTCGTTCGCTCGAACGAGACGGCCTTCGAGTATGAGCGCTCGGTGCAGCCGAGGCCCAAGCTCGGTGCCTGGAAGCCGGAGCTGGACCGGATGCTGGCGACCAATGACGCCAGACCGGCACGAGAACGCCTGACCCTGATCCGGGTGTTCGAGGAGTTGCGCGGGCTGGGCTACGAGGGCGGCTATGATGCGGTCCGCCGCTACGCCCGTGGCTGGCAGCGCGATCAATCCTCGCTGTCGGCCTCGGCCTTCGTGCCGCTGAGCTTCGATCAGGGAGAAGCCTACCAGTTCGACTGGAGCCACGAGGTCGTTCTGATCAACGGCACGACTGTGACCGTGAAGGTCGCCCACGTCCGGCTCTGTCACTCGCGGATGCTGTTCGTGCGGGCCTATCCCCGCGAGAGCCAGGAGATGGTGTTCGACGCCCACGACCGGGCCTTCGCCTTCTTCAAAGGCGCCTGCACGCGCGGCATCTACGACAACATGAAGACGGCGGTGGAGACGATCTTCGTCGGCCGCGAGCGCGCCTACAACAGACGCTTCCTCCAGATGTGCGGTCATTACCTGGTGGAGCCCGTGGCCTGCACGCCGGCATCGGGCTGGGAGAAGGGCCAAGTCGAGAACCAGGTCGGCCTGGTGCGTGAGCGCTTCTTTGCGCCGCGTCTGCGGGTGAAGAGCTACGAGGAGTTGAACGCCTGGCTGCTCGACCGCACGATCGCCTTCGCCAAGGCCCATCGCCACCCCGAGTTCCGCGACAAGACGGTCTGGGAGGTGTTCGAGGCCGAGCGGCCGAAGCTTGTCTCCTATCGCGGTCGCTTCGACGGCTTCCATGCGGTGCCAGCATCGGTATCGAAGACCTGTCTCGTGCGCTTCGACAACAATCGCTACTCCGTCGCCGCCAGCGCTGTCGGACGCCCGGTCGAGATCCGCGCCTATGCCGATCGCATCGAGCTACGTCAGGACGGGCGGGTTGTCGGTGAACACCCCCGCTGCTTCGGCCGGGATCAGACGATCTACGATCCCTGGCATTATGTGCCGGTTCTGGCGCGGAAGCCCGGCGCCCTGCGTAACGGCGCGCCGTTCAAGGACTGGATCCTGCCGGCGAGCCTCGAGCGCGTCCGGCGCAAGCTCGGCACTGCACCTGACGGCGGGCGCCAGATGGTCGCCATCCTCACCGCGGTGCTGAGCGATGGACTTCCTGCCGTCGAGGCCGCCTGCGCGGAGGCGCTCGGTGAAGGCGTCCACTCGGCGGACGTGATCCTCAACGTTCTGGCGAGAGCCCGCGAGCCCGCCCCCATGATCACCATCATGACCCCGGACGCGCTTCGCCTTAACCACGAGCCGGCGGCTGATTGCGCCCGCTACGACAACCTCAGGAGAGCAGTGTGATGGAACGCTCCGAGATCCTCGGCGCCATGGGCGAGCTGAAGCTTTATGGCATGAAGGCAGCCTTCGACGAGATCATCTCCACCGCCGTGAAGCGCCAGCACGAACCGAGCCGTGTCGTCGGCGATCTGCTCACGGCGGAGATCTCCGAGAAGCAGGCGCGTTCGATCAAATACCAGATCACCATCGCCAAGTTGCCGCTTGCCCGAGACATCGACGACTTCGTCTTCGACGACACGCCGATCAACGAGACGCTGGTGCGCGATCTCGCCTCCGGCAACTTCATGGCCCATCAGCGCAACGCCGTTCTGATCGGCGGCACCGGCACCGGCAAGACCCACCTGGCCATCGCTATCGCCCGGGCCTGCATTCGATCCGGCGCCCGGGGGCGGTTCTTCAATGTAGTCGATCTCGTCAACAGGCTCGAGGCCGAGGGGCGTGCTGGCCGCCAGGGCCGAATGGCGGAGTACCTGACGCGGATGGACTTCATCGTTCTCGACGAGCTCGGCTATCTGCCCTTCGCCCAGTCTGGCGGACAACTCCTGTTCCACCTGATCAGCCGGCTCTACGAACAGACCTCGGTGATCGTCACGACGAATTTGGCGTTCGGCGAATGGCCATCCGTCTTCGGCGACGCCAAGATGACCACCGCGCTGCTCGACCGCCTGCCCCACCACTGCGACATCGTCGAAACCGGCAACGAGAGCTGGCGCTTCAAGCACCGCCTCTGAGCCCTTCCAGCACAGAACGCACCCGGTCCGATCTCCTCTTCGCCTCCGGCTCCGATCCGCTCGGACCGGGCAAGCAGCCATCGCCCTAGGGGGGCAATTTTGGACGCCGATCGGGGGTCAATTTTGAAGGCCGTTTGACACGCTGGCAGCACCGCGATCTGTCGGCACGCCGCTACGTCTACATATGGGCGGACGGTGTCTATCTCCAGGGTCGGGGACGGCGCCATGGGGATCTGGAAGGCGCTCGACGAGAGCTTTCCTTCATTGAGGCACCAGCGCTACTGAATCCACAAGATCGCCAACGTCCCGACAAGGCCGAAGTCGGTTCAATCAAACCTTTAGGCGGACCTTCGCGATATCCGCGACGGGCCGGACCGGTCGAGCGCCGAGACGGCCACCGGAGTCTTCCAGGAGAAACACGGCGCCAAATATCCTAAGGCTCATCGAATGCCTGACGAAGGACCGCGAGCCGCTTCTGGCCTTCTTCGACTTCCTGGCCGAGCATTCAGACCATTTGCGCACGGCCAACCCGATCGAAAGCGTCAATACATCTGTGACAACGCCCGCTCACCAAATTTCTTGTCATTCGATTTCCTTGCGCACAATTGCCGCACCGTCCGCCATGGATTTGATCTTGCCGAATGCGACGTCGCGTGGAAGGTATTTCAGGCCACAGTCGGGCGCCACGGTAATACGATCGGCCGAAACATAGGGCAGAGCTCGTCGAATCCGGCCGGCGACGGTCTCGGCTGTCTCCACCTCGTGCGTCGACAGATCAAGAACCCCGAGGATAATGCCTTTGTTTGGCAACGACTCAAGCACTTGGCAGTCAAGCGAAGATTGCGCGGTCTCGATTGACAGGTGCCGAACTGTCGATTGCGAAAGCTCAGGCAGGAACGAGTAACCTTCCGGTCGTTCGTGGATCACCGCGGCATAACCAAAGCAGATGTGGAGAGCTGTCTCTCCCTCAATTCCGTCAAGCGCACGATCGACGACTTCGACACCATACTCGCGAGCTTTG
The DNA here is from genome assembly GCF_014334315.1 of Aurantimonas sp. DM33-3. Lineage (NCBI taxonomy): Bacteria > Pseudomonadati > Pseudomonadota > Alphaproteobacteria > Hyphomicrobiales > Aurantimonadaceae > Aurantimonas > Aurantimonas sp. DM33-3. Next base: position 18,411 of record NZ_JACSGS010000029.1, read on the forward strand.
TCGGGGCGCGCTTGCATATAGGGCTCATCGATCTGCACGATATCGGCACCCGCGAGAAAGAGGTCCCTGATCTCCTCATTGACCGCGGCGGCATAGGCCAGCGCCATTTCGCGTTCGTCACCGTAAAAGTCGTCTTGCGCTTGTTGCGCCATGGTGAAAGGGCCCGGCACGGTGATCTTGACCCGTCGATCCGTATTGGCGCGCAGGAACTTCACATCATCAACTTCAACAGGGTGCATGCGCAGGACTGGACCGGTGACGCGGGGCACGGGGTTCGGATGACCGCTACGGTCAAGCGCTGTGCCTGGATTATCGATGTCGACGCCTTCGAGGGCGGTTGCGAAACGGTTGGAATAGCTTTCGCGACGCATCTCGCCATCGGTAATGATGTCGAGCCCGGCCCGCTCCTGATCGCGGATCGCGATCAGCGTAGCGTCGTTCTGTGCCTCCTCGAGCCATTCGGGGGCGATGCGCCACAGTTCCTGAGCTCGCACGCGAGGGGGAAACCGCATGCCAAGCTTCTTGCGATCAATAAGCCAGTCCGGCTGCGCATAGGAACCAACTAGCGAGGTGGGAAACAGTGTGTGATACCCGCCTGCGCTTGATCTGACTCAGCTGTGATTTTCCTGTCCTGGGCGTTCGTGATTCCCTGTCTGGCGAAGGGAGGGAAAGAGCGATGGCCGTAAGAATCAACGAGGACCTGTCGGC